>CAYPCV010000164.1:0-8214 GCA_964409295.1 uncultured Sulfurovum sp. | reverse complement strand
ACCCTATCTACTCACAGTGTTACTTTAGATTTCATGATTTTTTAAGCTCGTCTTCCTGTATAACTATAAAAGAGAGTATTTTTTAATCGTTTAAAAACCACCCACATCTCTTTTCGTTGAATAGCGAAACAGCCGTGGCTTCGTCCTCCACCTTTTACATATTTAGCAGGGTGGATAATAACATCTCTTCCACCTTTGCGTGAAGGGTAACCTACTTTTCGATTACTCTTTTGCAAACCTTTTACTGTAAGGTACCGATAGTGTTTCTTCTTTGTTTTTCCTACATGAGAGCCTATTTTAAAAAAACCATAGGGAGTCATGTACGAACCTCGCTTATTACTTGAACGTTTTACTTTACCACCAATAGAGCCTGAACGTTTTCCATGAGCAACTTTATGGCGATAAATTCTTCCATTTTTTAAATTAATAATATACAAGCGTTTATACTTTGCTGTTTTTGTGTAGTCAGCAATAGCAAGATATTTTGAAGAGAGACCTTTTTTTCTCTGGTTCTTAATATAATAAGAGAAAGCTTTCCTCAATGCTCTCTTATTAATATTACTTTTTTTAGCAACTTTTTTATAAATCTTTTGAAGATGCTTTTTCGTATAACCTTTGGCTAATACCACCTCTGTAAAGACAAATGTCAATAACAGTAACAATAGCAGTTTTTTCAAATTTTTCCCTTTTTAATAAAATCTTGAAATAATAGTTAAATTTTATTAAAGTAAAGAGTGATTCAAATCAATGATGCTCTCTCTTCTTCTCTTCGGGGTCAATCTTTTTTAGTCGTATTTTCCCTTTAAATTGCTCTCCAAAGTACCCTTCATTTGCCATCCATTTATAGATTTCATTGGCAATTGGTCCTGCTGTACTTCCCCCATGTCCTCCATGCTCTACCAATACGGTTACCACATATTTAGGGTTCTCAAAGGGTGCATACGTTGTTAACCATGCATGTGAACGACTGAAATAATCGAGTTGAGACTCATGCATTCTTTTCTTCTCCCCTTGAGGAATAGAGACAACTTGAGAAGTTCCTGTTTTTCCTGCAACAACAATAGGCAGATGCGACATGGTTCGTCGTGCTGTTCCTCGGGGATGATTACAGACATCATACATACCCAAACGAATTGTATTTAGGTACTTATGATTTACTTCAAACAGACGATATTCAGGTTCAACAACTTTATCAACAATTTTATGTACAAAATGTGGTGTTGGCAACTTTTCAGTCGCTAAAAAAGCCGTATATCGTGCAATCTGTAAAGGAGTTGCCAAGTTATATCCTTGTCCAATAGCAGAGATAACAGTCTCTCCTCGATACCAAGGCTGTTTAAAACGTTTCATCTTCCATGCTTTATCAGGAATAATTCCTTTTCTCTCTCGTGGTAAATCAACGCCTGTTTTTTCCCCTAAGCCAAGTTTATGGAGTCCCTTTGCCATTGCATCAATTCCTGTACGCAAACTCTTATTATAGAAATAGACATCACAACTCTCACGGATTGCCTGTCGCAGACCAACTTGTCCATGTCCATATCTTGACCAACATCGAAATTTATGTTTACTCTTTCCCATTGTAATGTACCCTTTACAGTACTCGGACTGGTCCAAAGAAGTTCCTGCATTAGCAAAAGCCAATGCCATCCCCATTTTAATACCTGAACCAGGAGGATACGAACCAGAAACAATTTTATTGGTAAAAGGATGGTTAAAATCTGTAATTAACGCATTCCAATCTTTAGAAGAGATGCCTCCAACAAAAAGATTAGGGTCATAAGAGGGATAAGAGACTCCTGCTAAAATATCTCCATTAACATTCATAACAACAGCAACACCTGCTTGACCCACAAAGAGTTCATTAATTCTTTTTTGCAGACCCAAGTCAATATTTAAAATTAAATTCTGGTCTTCAATCGCTGCTTTTTTCTTGATTTCGGCAACCTCTTTGTTTCTTGCACTTACTTTAACCATGCGATAACCTAACTGACCTTGAAGTACTTTATTATATTGTCGCTCTAGCCCTGTTTTTCCAATAACTCCAACCGTTTCAACAACACCTATCCGTGTGCCATTATCTTTTTTCTCAATAGCATTCTCTTCTCGGTCTTTGGCATTTTGTTTTTTATTGGAACGCCCAACATAACCTACAATATGAGTCGCTAAACTTCCTGCTGGATACATACGCTTCGTTTCGGACTCAATTTTTAACAATTTATTAATACTTAATTTTGGGTATGCCCCTATCATCTCATCGTAGACAATAAAATCAACAATAGGAATAAATCGGTGGTTATAGACAGAGTTTTTACTAATATATTTCAAAAATAGTTTCTCTTTATTCAGAGTAGGAAACTCTTGAACAATTGTCGTTATTGTTTTATCCAAATCTTTTTTAACGTAGCGTTTTAATAACTTTGTCTGATTTAAATCTGGAAAGCGTTTAAGAACACGGACAAGTCTTTTTCCTAACTCTGTACTACTATTCTTTATAACCCTTTCTAATCTAGTTTGATTAATATCAGGAAAAGTTTCAAGTATATATTTTTTGGTTGTTTTACGTTTTTCATAACTATATTTCGAGAGACTTGGTGCAAGCTTAATTGAAAAACCAATATCATTAACAGCTAAAAGCTTTCCATTCTTATCTAAAATTTCTCCACGAACAGGTTTAATAAAATATTTTCGTTCAATATTCATCTGAGCTAAATGTTCATAATAGTAGTTAGACTTAATACTAATTTGATAAATTTTAGAGACAAGCATAATCCAAAACAGAGCAAAAATTACAAAAATTACACCAAATCTCATAAAAAAACTCCTATAAGTATGTCTACTACAATATAATAAACTAACAACATGTCCCCAATAACACTTGATGTATCAAAAATAATATCGTATAAGAAAAGACCTAAATAATATGAAGAGTCAATAATAATCATCAGAGCAAAAAGAAGACAGACACGACAACGAATCAGAAGCTTTAGAGTAGAATAAACAAGTGCATAAACTACGATAATAATAAAAAAAGACAAAAGCAGAGGTAAAGATGAGTTTAGCTCTAAATTTAGTAAATAGAAAAAACCACCCCAAGCGTAGAGTACATTTTTATCTAAATTGGAAATTATAATGTATCCAACCAAACCAATTAATGGAGGTAACATTGTATAAATAGAGACTAAAAAAGGATAAAAAAGTACAAAAGAGACCAAAAGTACTTTTTGTAAAAGGCTTAATCGCTCTTTATCTATATCAATATAATGTTTCATACACAATCCTAATCTGCTAATTTATAGACCAAAGAGATTTCATTACAGACAGGAAAGTGAATACATTTTATACAGTCTGCCCAAATTTTATGCTCAGGAATAGTCTCTTTTGCAATCTCCGTAAAGTTCATTTTTATAAAAAACTGAGGGAGATAGGTCAATACCAAAACCTCTTCACTCACATTTAATAATTTCGCTTCATTGAGCGTAAACTCTACTATTTTTTTACCAATATTTTGACCTCGATAGGCATCTAAAACAATAAGTGAGCGAATCTCTGCCAAGCGTGAAGAGTGAATGTGCAACGCAGCATAACCTACTAACTTATCTTTATCTTTTGCTAATACATAAGAGCGTATATTGGTTGCTACCTCATCGGCATTTCTCTCTAATATCACACCCTCTTTTACCTCGGAAATAACCATCTCTTGCATGGCAGGAATGTCTGAAAGGTTTGCTTTTACTAATTTGACCACTCAGTAACCCCAAAAATATGTTCAAATATCTTCTGATGCACTCTGTCATAACCTATTCTTTTTGAGTTAGAAATCGTAATACAACCAGGAAATGCTTTTTTTAGTGCGGTCTTCTCTTTTTGGTTCAGTTTGTCTATTTTTGTAAAAACATCCAGATACAACTGGTCTCCACGAATAAACTCTTTTACATACTTATTTACATCTTTATCAATTTGAGCATTTGGGTGTCGTGCATCACGAAGATGAATAAAAACCCGAATTGAAACACGGTGTTTAATAAACTCTACCAAGTTTTTCTGCCATGCTCCCTTTAAATCTTTGGAAACTTTTGCATAACCAAAACCTGGTAAATCTACAAAACGGATGTTCCAATCTCTCTCTTCATATATATAACGAATATCAAAAAAATTAATCAATTGAGTTTTTCCTGGGGTAGCAGATGATTTTGCTAAATTCTTTCGTGAAGTTAGCCCATTGATACTGGAACTTTTTCCTACATTTGAGCGTCCTAAAAAGACCACTTCACTAACTGTATCGTCTACGCTATCGCCTAGAGCTTGTGCCGATTTTATAAATGATGCATCGACTAATCTTGGTGTTGCCATTATTTTCTATCCTCTATTTCAAATCTAAAATGTACAGGTTTTTTCTTTTTACCTTTTATATCTGCTAAACCTGTCTTTAAATCCAAGTCAATACTTTCTGCTTTTATTGTTCGATTATTTGTCTCATCAATTAAAACAACATTTCCATAGAAAAGATACTTTGAACTGTTTGGAGAGTAGACAACTCTATCGGTCTTACCTGTATAATGAATACCATTTTCAGTTAAATCAAACGAAACTTTTCCTTTGGCTTCATATTTTTTTGCTTTTCTTTTTTTATTAAAATAAACCGTAATCTTCAATGCTTTGAATTCATTATTTCCCTGCTTTATCTCTGCATTACCCTCAAAAAATGCCACTTGATTGATGTCATTTGCATAAAAATGATCTGCTTTAATATCGACAACATCGGCTCTAAGTAGTAAACTACTAAAGAAAATATAAAATATAAATGATTTTTTCATAAATAAACCTAATTTTTAAATGTTATTATAGCGTCTTTAAAAAAAATGAGAAAGCATTTAAAGCCTAAAAAGTTGGGAATTTGATATATTTATATATATTACTATCATAACGCTCTTATTTAAAGTAGATATTCTTTGATAAAGAAGATGCTATAATTTCAACAATTAAATAAGGATTATACATTTATGAAAAAACACTATTCATCTCTTATCTCCAGTGGCTTTGGCGTTTTTGCCTCTAAAACATTCCCTAAACCCATACAAAAAGTTATCAATCATGGTTATGTAAAACTTATGGGACTTGATATGAGCGATTTCCAAGACCCAAGTAGCTATCCAACACTAAACAAGCTCTTTACACGAGCCTTTGTAGAGCCAAAAGAGATTACAAACGATGAAGGCATTATGATTTCTCCTGTTGATGCCTTGGTTACAGACTACGGCGAAATCATTGATGGAAAAGCCTATCAAATCAAAGGGATGGAGTACAACTTAGCAGAACTCTTTGGAGAACACCATCAAGAAGCATCAAAAGCTGTTGATGGGGGTCAATTTGTTAACCTTTACCTGTCGCCAAAAGATTACCACCGTTACCATACCCCAGATACCTTGACCATTAAATCGTTAACCCATATACCTGGAAAGCTCTATCCTGTTAATTTTCCTCTGTTACGAAATAAAAAAAATCTCTTTATAGAAAATGAACGTGCAATTATAGAGTGTGTTGACAGAAAAGGACGAACCTTTGTTATGGTTTTAGTTGGTGCATTAAACGTTGGAAAAATGATTATTACCTTTGAAGATGCAATTAAAACAAATTCTGATATTCGAGAACCTCAACACTACAGCTATGATAATTTAACCTTAGAAAAAGGCGAACTTTTTGGTTGGTTTGAGATGGGTTCAACAATATTGCTCTTCTCTGAAAAGGGTGCGTTCATACCTAAGTTAGCTATCAATCAAAAAGTAAAATTTACAGAAACAATTGGAGAGATTAAATAATGAAAAAAGTAGTAATATTTGATATGGATGGAACATTAGTTGACAGTTCTACCACCATCGTAAATGCCATCAACCATGTACGAAGCAAACTCAATCTTGACCCACTAGAGACTGAGTTAATCCTAGAAAAAGTAAATGACCCAGAGTTAGACCCTGCTCAATATTTTTATGAAGTACCTGCCTTTACCCCAGAGCATGAAGAGTGGTTTTCAAGCTACTATACAGAAAATCATGAACGAGAGTTACATCTCTACACAGATGTTTTAGAACTATTAGAACACCTAAAAGAAAAAGGCTTCAAAATGGCTATTGCGACCAATGCCTATCGAAGTTCAACCATTGAATCACTTTCTCATTTAAAAATTTTAGACTATTTTGAGTCGTTAGCTTGTTACGACGATGTAGGCAGAGGAAAACCTGCACCAGACATGCTAGAAAAAAATCTAAAAGAGTTAAACGCCACTGCTGAAGAGAGTATATTTATAGGGGACAGTGAACGAGATATGCTCGCTTCTAAATCAGCAAATATTGACTACATTATGATTAATTGGGGATTTTCAGAGTATGATGATGCCATTTCTAAAGTAGCCGATTTAGAAAAAGCCATTTTAGAAGCATAAAAGCATGATACAATTATCCAAAGCCACCATTACCGACATGATTGCTGTAGCCTTTATAGGTATAGGTATCTCTCTACCCAACCCATACTATTTACCAATATTATCAATTGGTCTTTTTGCTTTTTCAGGAGCTGTTACCAATCAATTAGCTATTTTTATGCTCTTTAATCGTGTTCCCCTACTCTATGGTTCAGGAGTTATTGAAAACAATTTTGAAACCTTCAAAGACTCTATAAAAGAGATGATTATGAAGCAGTTTTTTAACCCCGAACAACTAAAAGCTTTTTTTCAAGGCGAAGAGCAAAAAATAGACCTTGCTCCACTGGTAAAATCTGCTGATTTTTCCCCTGCATTCAATGCATTAAGTCAAAGCGTCATGGAGTCCAAATTAGGAGACATGCTCAATATGTTCGGAGGAGAAAAAGCCCTAGAATCTCTTCGAGAACCTTTTGCAAACAAACTTAAATCTGCTGTGGTAGGAATCGTCAGTTCAGACAGTTTCAAAGCACAAATGAACCATCACTTAGAAAACTCATCACTCAACGATGACCTAAGAGATTCGGTAGAAAACCTAATTACCAACAGACTCAACGACCTAACCCCACAAATGGTCAACGACTTAGTACACGAACTCATCCATAGCCATCTAGGCTGGCTAGTAGTATGGGGTGGTGTCTTCGGTGGACTTATTGGTTTGGCTTCTTCATTTGTCTTATAGGGTGTAAAAGAGTGCAGTTTGACTGCACTATATTTTTCATTCTGTGCCTTTTATACTTTAACATATTATAACATGAATTTTAACGGTATATCTTGACCTTTATTATTTGAGCAATGAAAGTGGAGGGGTTGCTATTAAAGCATAGAAATGTTACGATACTGGTTAATGACTCTAAGGAACTCATAGTTTATGGGTTTGATATTTTAGAAAAATAATTAAAGAAGAAAGGAAAAAACATGTGTATGACAATAAGAGATAAATACATAGACCCCTTTACAGATTTTGGGTTTAAACATATTTTTGGAACAGAAGAGAATAAAAAATTTTTAATAAGCTTTTTAAATGATTTACTTGATATTAGCGATAAAATCGTAGATATTGAGTACAGAAACCTAGAAAAATTAGGGCTAAATATAGTCGATAGAAAAGCGATTTTTGATGTCTATTGTACCGATGAAAAAGGAGACAATTTTATAGTAGAACTTCAACGCTCTGCCCAAAGATATTTTAAAGATAGAAGCGTCTACTACACAAGCTTTCCAATTCAAGAACAATCAAAAAAAGGAGATTGGGATTATCGCTTGAGCAAAATCTATTTTATAGGAATTTTAGAATTTGCATTTGATGATTTACGACTTAAAAAAAACAGAGAGGAGAACAAATATCTAACCAAAGTTCAGCTCTATGATTGTGATGAAAAAGAGGTTTTTTATGATAAACTAACCTACTACTATTTAGAGATGCCTAAATTTAGAAAAACAGAAGAGGAGCTATCAAGCCATTTAGACTATTGGTTATATTATCTTAACAATCTTGCAGATACAA
The DNA here is from genome assembly GCA_964409295.1 of uncultured Sulfurovum sp. Lineage (GTDB taxonomy): Bacteria > Campylobacterota > Campylobacteria > Campylobacterales > Sulfurovaceae > UBA1140. The sequence goes on along the minus strand of CAYPCV010000164.1, from coordinate 235 downwards.
CGAAAATTCCTGAAATACTAAAGCAAGATGAACTCATAGAAGAAGCTTTTTCTGTAGCAGAATTCTTAGCACTTGACAAAGATGAGCAGTTTGAATATCAACAAGACCTAAAAGCCCGATGGGACAACAAAGCTTGTTTAGATTTTGCAAAAGAGACTGCGATGGAAAAAGGACTAGAACAAGGAATGGAAAAAGGAATGGAAAAAGGAGAAAAAAAGGCTAAAATCAAGATAGC
>CAYPCV010000163.1:0-17695 GCA_964409295.1 uncultured Sulfurovum sp. | reverse complement strand
GGTAATCCGTAAAATCAACATCAACAACTGGACCTAGTACCTGTACTACTTTACCTGTCATTATATATTCTCCTCTTCTTATTTCAACGATTCCATACCACTGATAATCTCAATGAGTTCAGTCGTAATCGCTTCTTGTCTAGCTTTGTTATATTTAACTGTAAGCTTACCTACCATCTCTTTAGCATTATTGGTTGCCGCATCCATTGCTTGCATACGAGCTGAATGCTCTGCTGCCAATGAATCAAGCAGTGCATAGTACATTGAAAATTCAACATACTTCTGTACCAACGCATCTAATAATGTGTCATCGTCATCTGGTTCAACATCCATCTCTGACATTGAAACACTTTTTGTTAAGTCAAGTGTCGAAACATCAATTGGAAGAAGTTGTTGAGTAGAAACTCTCTGAGCAATCATACTTACATATCCATTATGAATAAGAATGATTTTATCAGTTTTCCCCTCTACATAATCTTCTACCAAAGAAGAGATTAATGCTGTTGAATCTTCATAATTTGGTTTTGAACTCAAATCAACAACTTGATTGAGCATCTCAACTTTATTATATTTGAAGAATGCAATACCTTTTTTACCAACACCTGATAAACGTACTTCTACATCAGAATCTTTTAACTCTGCTATAACTTCATTAGCACGTTTAATGGTTTGATAGTTAAATCCACCACAAAGACCTTTGTCTGATGTTATAAAAACAATATCTACTTTTTTAAGATTTTTGTTCTCTTTAAAGAAAACGTTATCAATCCCTTCAGCATTGTTTTGAGCCATCTTTTGAGCAATCTCTGTTAACAATTCAGTTAACTTAGAGGCATAAACTTTAGAACGTTTAGCCATCTCTTCTGCTCTTTTAAGTTTCGCCGATGAAACAAGTTTCATCGCACGGGTGGTTTTTTGCGTACCTTTAACACTGGCAATTTGACGTTTTATATCTTTTAAGTTAGCCATCGTTTAGCCTTATGCTGAGAAAGATTCTTTGAAATCTTCCAATGCGTTTCTTAAATCAGCTTCATTTTCATCAGTGATTTTTTTGTTCTCTTTAATGCTATCAATAACACCTGAATACTTAGTTTCCATAAATGGATACAACTCAGCTTCAAACTTAGTTACCGAACCAACAGCTACATCATCAAGGAAACCTTTTGTTCCTGCAAAAATCATAATAACTTGTTTCTCAATAGCGATTGGAGCATAAGGTCCTTGTTTAAGAACTTCAACCATTCTTGCACCACGCTCAAGTTGATTTCTACTATGCTCATCAAGGTCAGATGCAAACTGTGCAAATGCTTGAAGCTCACGGTAAGAAGCAAGGTCAAGTCTTAAAGTACCAGCAACTTGCTTGGTAGCTTTAATCTGTGCAGCACCACCAACTCTTGATACTGAAAGTCCAACGTTAATAGCTGGTCTAACACCCGAGTTAAATAGGTCTGTTTCAAGGAAAATCTGTCCATCAGTAATCGAAATTACGTTTGTTGGAATATACGCCGCAACGTCTCCAGCTTGTGTTTCAATAATTGGGAATGCTGTAATTGAACCTGCACCATTCTCATCAGATAACTTTGCAGCTCTTTCAAGAAGTCTTGAGTGTAGGTAAAATACATCCCCTGGATACGCTTCACGACCTGGAGGTCTTCTAAGAATCAATGACATTTCTCTATATGCAACAGCATGTTTTGTAAGGTCATCATAGAAGATAACTGCATGTCTGCTAGAGTTCATGTAGTACTCTGCTAGTGTAACACCTGCATAAGGAGCAAGGAATTGGAACGCAGCAGAATCAGCAGCTGATGCAGCTACAATAATTGTATACTCCATTGCTCCTGCTTCTTCTAATTTTTGAACGATAGATGCAATAGTTGATTGTTTTTGACCAATTGCAACGTATACACAAGTAACACCTTGACCTTTTTGGTTGATAATTGTATCAATCGCCAAAGTTGTTTTACCTGTTTGTCTATCTCCAATAATAAGCTCTCTTTGCCCACGTCCTACTGGTACAAGTGCATCAATCGCTTTAATTCCTGTTTGAAGAGGCTCATGAACTGACTTTCTAGCCATAATACCAGGTGCTTTGTCTTCTAAAAGTCTTGACTCTGTTGACTCAATTGGACCTTTACCATCAATTGGCTCTCCAAGTGGGTTAACAACACGACCAAGCATTGCTTCGCCAACTGGCATTTTAAGAAGTTCTCCCGTTCTTTTAACGCTCATACCTTCTCTAATTCCTGCCATTGAACCAAGAACAACGATACCAACACTAGCCTCTTCAAGGTTAAGAACCATTCCCAAAACACCTGTTTCGAACTCTACAACCTCCCCTGCCATAACGTTGTTAAGACCATAAACAGATGTAATTCCATCTGCAACACCTACTACCTTACCAACCTCGTTGATATCTACATCTACTTCAAAATTCTCAATTCTCTCTTTGATTATCGAGCTAATTTCGTCTGCTTGTAACTTGTTTGCCACTGCAACTCCTTCCGTTTTTATTTATAGTGATTTCGTAATGAAATCAATTAACTGTTCTTTAACTCTCTGCTTAGAGAAGTTTACCTCTATACCCAAATCATCAACTGAAACTTTAATGCCATCAAGGTCTGATTGCTCTTGAGTCAATTTAATAGTTGAACCTGTGTATGTTTTTAATGAAGCTTCAAGATCAGCAATTTCTGAATCTTTTAACGTATTTGAACTGAGTACAATACCTTCATACTCGTTGCTCTCTTTTTGAATAGCTTGATGTAATTTTCTAGCTATTACAGGTATTAAATCTAAACGTCCATTTTCTCCAATAATCTTAATAAAATTTTGTAATTTAACATCACAATCTTTACCCAAACCATCAAGAACAAATGATGTTTTTTGATCTGCTTTAATCAAAGGAGAAGTTAAGCTCTCTGCAATTTTAGAATCATCAAAAAGTCCTGCTATACCCGAAAGAATAGCTGAAAATTCTGCTCTTTGCTCTGTAGAAGTAATATCAACTAAAGCGTTAACGTATCTGTTAGCAATTAACTCTTCCATCTACGCCACCTTTTTAGAGATAAGTGAAACTACTTTAGTCTCATCAACATTAATATCAGCATTATCAAAACCACCATTTAAAACAGCATTAATCGTTGCTTTGGTAGCTTTTTTAACTTCTACTTCTTGTTTTTCAACTACTTGTTTGTCTAAAAGAGCTAAAGAGTTTTCATTCTTTTCTGCAATAGCAGAAGATAAAAGTTTTGCTTCTTTACCTGCATCAGAGATAATCTCTTCTGCTTTTCTCTCAGCTTTTACTAAATTCTCTTCTGCTAAAAGACGTTCGTTTTTAGACGCTTTTAACTTCTCTTCAATCTCTGCTAGTTGATTAGAAATATCTTCTGAACGTCCTACAAAAAAAGCTTTAATAGGGTTCGCAGCAAGATAGTAGATAAGTCCAGCAAAAATACCAAAGTTTAATACTCTGTATTTAAAGTCAGACTCCCACATAGTTACTGTGTGATGCTCTCCACCTGATGCTAATACCAATGATGGTACAGCAATAACAGCTGAAATTAGAGCTATATTTTTAATATTCATTCATGCTCCTCCTATAAGTTACCGAGTTTAGTCTGTAAACTCTTTTTAAAAGCAGGTAACTCAGAAGCAAGTGAGTTCTTTAACGCCTCTTGGTCCGAAGACAATTCAGATAAAAATATCTGATAAGCTGTATCAAGTTCTTTCACTTTACTCTCTATTTTACTCTCTGCTAAAGCTTTCGCTTCAGCAGTAGCTTTTTCTCTGATTGCATTAGCTTCTGTTCTCGCATCAGCTAAGAGTGCATCAGCTTTTGCATTAAGTCCATCGCTATTATCTGCCATCTCTTCTGCATTTTGTAAATCTTTTGCGATAGTCGCGTCTCTGTCGTCCATAAACTTTAATAATGGCTGAAACAGCATCTGATTTAACAAAAATAAAAGAGAGAAGAAAACAACAAGAACGAACAACATCAAACCGGGATTCAAGTCAAGCATTCAAACTCCTCCAAAAAATTTTGGCGTATTATAACTTGGAAAATGTAATAATTTGATTAATATATAGTTATATTATGGGCATCAGAGAAATTTTAAAAAGGCATTGGGTAAATTAGTAGCAAAGAGAAACCCAAGGGTTACGGTTTGTCTATTTTTGTAACATTTGTAAAAAATTCTCGATTTCGCTCTTATCTTTAAAGTTTATCTCTATTGAGTTATTTTTTAATTTAAAAGCAAAAGGAAGCCTATCCGTAATACTCCCTTTATAAGAGTTTATAAAATATAATTCTGATTCTTTTTTCTTATCATCCATAACATTCAAACGCTGTTTCTTATTTTTAGCTAAAAGCTCTGTTTCACGAACTGATAATTTTTGACCAATAATTGTGTCCAGTAAGATTTTTTGTTCATCCTCTTCAAAAGCTACCAAAATTTTTGCATGACCTTGAGAAATAGTTCCATCAGTTAATCGTTTTTGGACGTAAGAGGATAGAGCTAATAAACGCAGAGTATTTGTAATTTGTGAACGACTTTTATGAACTACTGTAGAGAGTTCGCCATGAGTAATTTTATATACTTTGAGCAACTCATCATAAGAGTGTGCCAACTCCATTGCATTCAAATTTTCTCGTTGAATATTTTCAATCAATGCCAATTCACGCAATTTTGCTTCATCAATATCCACATCAGCAATAACTGCTTTAATGGTATCTAAACCTGCTAATTTATGTGCTCGTAAACGCCGTTCCCCTGCAACGAGTAAATAGCCATCATCTTTTTCAATAACAACAATAGGCTGAAGTAAACCATGGTCTTTAATAGATTCAGCTAACTCTTCTAATGCCTCTTGCTCGAAGTGTTTACGAGGTTGATAAGGGTTTGGAGAGATTTCATCAAGTTCAATATTTTGTATCTGTTCTGCCGATGCCGTTATAGTTCCCATTTCATTATCATATGCAATGCTTACTTCATCTAGTATGGCACCAAGTCCTTTACCTAAAGCCATCTTTTATCCTTTTAAAATACACTTTGCTAAGTTATTGTATGCCAAAGCACCTTTGGATTTATGTGCATATTCTGTTACAGGTTTTCCATAACTAGGACTCTCTGCTACTTTAATATTTCGAGGTACAATAATAAACTCTTTTTTCTTATCTAAAAAAAGATTCTTTTTAAAATGATGTGACAAATCTTCAAGCACCTGCTTAGAGAGATTATTTTGAATAGAGAACATCGTTGGTAAGAACCCTTTTATGATTAGTTTAGGGTTAATTGATTTCTTTAAGAGATTAATTGTATTGAGTAATTGAGCCAATCCTTCAAGTGCAAAATATTCACACTGAATTGGAATAATAACTGAATCGGCAGCACCTAATGCATTAATCGTTATAGGCCCTAATGCAGGAGGAGAATCAATAATAATAAAATCATACTTTTTCTTAATCGGTTTAATTGCTTTTTTTAACAATAACTCACGATTTTTTTTAGTAGAGTCATAAAATTCTTTCTCTATTCCAACCAAACCAATGTTGGCAGGAATCAAATCAAGATTTTTAAAATTTGATGTCAGAATAACTTCCGACATTTTTTTAATACCAATCAAAACATGATAAATATTATACTCATAATCATTACGGTTAAAACCTAGACTTGTTGTTGCATTTGTTTGTGGGTCTGCATCAATCAAGAGTACTTTTTTACCATTTTGTGCCAATGCAGCAGAGAGATTAACAGCTGTTGTTGTTTTCCCTACGCCACCTTTTTGATTTGCTATTGTAATTACTTCGCTCATCTTATACTATATACTCTCTTATTATCTATTATTAAGGAACCATCTTCCGATAGAATCGCATTTTCAAGGGATTTATATTCGCTATTTATATGTGTAAAACACACCTTGCTTCTGTCGAATTCTATCCTATATTGACTAAAAATTTGCTTCCAAGAGGGATACTTTTCTAATTCACAAAGATACTTTTCTAATAAAAATAGTGGCTCAATGTCGAGATTTAGTGATTCAAAGTTGTTTTGATTTTTTTGCAAATTTACCCCCATACCACAAAGAAAAATATTATCTACTTTTTTTGTTATTGTCCCACCAATTTTACTCTTATTATGGTATAAATCGTTAGGCCACTTTAACCAAATATCTTCTTTATATTCCAATAAAACCTCTTTCATGATAAACGAAAAGTAGATAGAAGCAGAATTTAGGGGTAAATCCTTAGGTAAAAATTCTAGGGGTATTGCCAAAGAAAAAAATAGATTTCCATCTCCTCCTTCCCAAGAGTTATCTCTACTTCCTACACCATTTGTCTGCTCTTTTGCCAGAACAGCAATAGGTAAAGAACAACTTTTATCTCTTAGCTTTTCCAAGAGATACAGTTGTGTAGAAGGAAGTGTATTAAAAGAGAGAATTTCCAACTTTTAACCCTTTTCCTAAACAGTAAGCTTTTGCCATAACTGCTTTTTTTGAAGGTACTTGAATTGTTCCAATCTCTAAAGAACCCTTTAAACATGCAACAATTACAGACTCTTCTTTAATTTCAAGAATTAATCCTATTGTATTAGAAGTTTTAACTTCTAACAACGATATATTTGATATTTTAATTCCACCTTCTACAAAAATTCCAGGCCATCCATAGAAAGCTCTGTATTTTTCATATAATTTGGAAGCATCAGCAAAATCAACCAAACCGTCTAATTTCTTAATCTTTTTACAATGTGTTGCGTTCCCTCGAACTTGTTCCATAGGTTCAATTGTATCAAAACGATGAAGTATATCGGTAGTTAAAGCACAAGCATCATCACTTAATTTACTCATCAATTCAGGAAGCAACATTGTCTTAGGAATTTTAAAATATCGATAACCTAAAATAGGTCCAGAGTCCAACCCCTCTTCCATGAGCATTGCCGTCACGCCTGTAAATTTATCGCCATTTAAAAGTGACTGTTGAACAGGACTTGCCCCACGATACTGAGGAAGTAAAGAGGCATGAAGATTAATACATGGAGCAATATCCAAAATAGATTTAGGTAACAGCTGACCAAACGCAGCTACAACTATAAAATCAGGTTTTGCCTCTACAATCGCTTCATAAATTCCCTCTTCAGAGAGTCGTTCAGGTTGTAATATTTTAAGATTATGTTCTACTGCCAACACTTTTACATCAGGAGCTTTTAACTGATTTTTTCGCCCTGCTTTTCTATCTGGTTGAGTTAAAACCAAAGGAATTTCTATCTTTTCATCATCTATAAGTGTTTGTAAAATCTCTTTTGCGTAATGGGGAGTACCCATGTAGACTATTTTTATCATCTTTTCCCTATCTTTTATAAAATCGAACCTACAAAAATTGTAGCCAAAGTAATTTATTTACGAAAAAGTGTTCCACCTTTTTGAACACCATCCAGTAAAAAACTTCGTGCATCCTCCAAATCGAAACCTGTGGCTAAAAACATCTGTTTACCATTATTCAATAAAAAGTGAGCAGCTTTTAATTTTGTAACAATTCCACCTGTAGCAAATTCATTGTTTGCAGTAGTTGGAGCATCCATCTCTTCTTTAGTAATACTAGACACTTCTTTACGAACAACAGCATCATCAAAAGCTCTAGGGTCTTTGTCATAAAGAGCATTAATATCTGAAAGAATCACTAAAATTTCTGCATCAAAATTTTCTGCAACATAAGCAGAGAGTTGGTCATTATCCCCAAACTCTAGCTCTTCTGTGGCAATAACATCATTTTCGTTAATAATAGGAACAACCCCATTAATAAGAAGATTATCAATAGCAACTTGTGCCAAATGAGTTCGTTTTTTAGAATCCAAATCGCCAGCACTCAAAAGAACTTGTGAACATAAAATATTATGCGTTCCAAATTTCTCTTGATACATTTTTAAAAGCAGAGGTTGACCAATCGCTGCTAGCACTTGTTTGTTTCCAACACTCCATCTATCTAAAGGTAAAACAGTATAACCAGCAGATACAGCCCCAGAACTGACCAAAATAACCTCTTGATTTTTTGCCATAATCAAAGCTATAAGCTCGACTAAGTTTCGCATACGTTGTTTAGCAACCATTCCATTTTCGGTTAAGACATGTGAACCAACTTTTATAACAATGCGTTTTCTAGCCATTAGTCCTCTTTCTGTTCTTCATTTACAGAAAGAACAAAACTTTTAAGTGCAAATCGTAAAGGGTCAGTATTTAAGTGAGAAACGGATGATATAGGCAGTACAAAAAGTGGTGCATCTTTTGGTAAATCTACTCCAAAATCCTCTTCAAAACCATACGAAACATAGTTAGAATCTACTTTATACTTACTAAGCGTATTGTTTAAACCTAAACCTATCTCTTCTATAAATTGTTGTGTCAAGATGTTCACATCATCTTCTGGCAACGAATCACACTTGGTAATCGCTACAGCAAAGTGTCTTCCTGCTAACTCATTTGAATATCGTTGTAACTCTAGTAACAGCGTTTCGTACTGATATTTCATCTCTCTATAGTTAGCAATATCGACTAAAATCAACAATGTTTTTGTTCTTTCAATATGTCTTAAAAATTCAAGACCAAGCCCACGACCATCAGATGCACCCTCGATAATTCCAGGAATATCTGCCATCATAAATGAGTCATACTCTCCTACATTAACCACTCCTAAATTAGGAACAAGTGTTGTAAACTCATACGCTGCCACTTTAGGACGAGAGTTTGAAAGAGCTGAGATAAGTGTAGACTTTCCAACACTTGGATAACCCACTAAACCAACATCTGCAATCAGTTTCATCTCTAAACGAATCTCTTTGGTCACTCCTGGAAGCCCAGGTTGTGCATAGGTTGGACGTTGATTAGAAGAGCTTTTAAAGTGCATGTTTCCAAGTCCACCTTTTCCACCCTCTAAAAACATCACACGTTCACCCTCTTCGAGTAAATCAAAAATAACTTCATTAGTTAAAGCATCAATAATTTGTGTTCCTGGAGGCACAATAATATCAGTACTTTGCCCTTTACGACCGTAACATTTTCGACCCTCTCCTGGGCGACCATTTTCTGCTTTAATATGATTTCGACCTCTTAAGGCTGAAAGAGTATCGGTATTATTATCAACAACAAAATAGATATGTCCACCTTTTCCACCATCGCCACCATCGGGTCCACCTTTTGCTACAAACTTTTCTGTCCAAAATGAGACACAACCTGCCCCACCCTTACCCGAACTAACCATTAAATCGACACTATCTACGAACATATACTTCCTTCTAGGGGCAAACAAAAAGCTACCCCTGTAATAATTGTCGAATTATATCTAAAAGATAGTATAGACTTGATGTTAACGTAAACTTAACGACTCAATACGCTTGTCAATATCGTCTAAAATATTGACAATTTGATTCTGAATAGTATAAAATATTTCCATATGTTCAGCAGGAATATCATCCGTTGCCCGAAGTTCAGACAACATACTTTGTAAACGTAATCTCTGCCCATTTAAATCTCGTAAATTTAAATTTTCAATATTCGTATCAATACGATTAATATTTTCATACCAAAGGTTCAATTTACGCCGTGTATAGAGATGATACGCAGGAATTATCACTTCAATATAAAATGCAAACAACGTTACAATCGGCAAAATATATTTCAAAAGTATGTTTTGTACTTTTGTTAATGTTTGAGCTGTCCAAAAAGAGTAATTTTCTTCATAATAGTTTGACCTCTTTCTAAAATAGTATGCAGAGGCTTTATGTTGTTTTATCGTTAACATGGAGACGTTTGGAAAAATATTTTCATTATGGAAAAGCCCCATATGTTCATGAACACCTCTTGCTACTTTTAACATAAGTCTAACCATTTCATCTGAGCTTTTATATGTTACTAAAATGGCTGTTGTGGCTAAAAGTGTGTGTGATTTTTTAGGAAGTTCTCTGCGTATATTAAATCCATGAGCATACAAATTTACAATATGTACATATTTCTGTTTTTGTATAAAAAATTGTCGATAGGAGTTTGCCTCTTTAAAATCGAGTAGATGAATATTTGGAATCATCATCAACTCATTAAGAAGCATTGAGTTTGGAGCAGAGATATAAAACATTGCATCTATCTCTTTACGTTTTAAAGCCTCAATAGCCTCTTTATCTGAAAAAAAAAACAGTTTACTATTAAAATTATTGATACCAACCAAATTTAACAACTCTCTAGCAAGAGGTCGAATACCAGAACCTTTTGTTGAGATATTAATACGCTTACCTTTTAAACTTTTTAAATCACTAATAGTTTTATTATTATAAAAAATCCAAAGAGGCTCATATTCAACATTCGCTACTGCTAAAACTTCTGGTCTCTCTGTTCCAGCTTTAATAAATGCAAAATCTACCTCTGAGTTTAAGAGCTTCTCCTGCGATTCAATAGAACCCTTTGTTACAACAAGCTCTAAATCAATACCATCTTTTTTTAATGCGTCTTTATACTCTAATGCATCTTTGTAATAGGCACTTTTTTCAGTTCCAACAGCAATTTTAATCGTTTTGGGATGGTTATCACGGTCTAATAAAATATATAAGAGGGGTAGAAGGAGAAGAATAATAAAAATAAGAGAGAGTTTTAATGTATTCATAAAAACATTATATCAAACTTTTTAATAAAAATAATAAAAAAGATTAAAAAATACGATGAGCTAAAACAGCTCATCGAAGGGGGAAAGATAAATTATGCAGGTATTACAGAAACTCTTTTTTTACCTTTAGTAACGTTGTCAAATTTAACAACACCTTCAATAAGTGCATAAATAGTATGATCTTTACCCATACCTACACCTGTACCTGGATGAACTTTTGTTCCTCTTTGTCTAATAATGATATTACCAGGAATAACTGCTTCACTACCATATTTTTTAACGCCTAAACGACGACCAGCTGAATCACGGTTATTTTGAGTTGACCCTTGACCTTTTTTGTGTGCCATATTATGCTCCTTATGCTATGCTTGTAATTCTAACTCTAGTAAAGTCTCTTCTGAAACCTCTTTTAAGTTTTGAATCTTTTCTTCTTCTTTTTTTATAGATAATAACTTTTTTATCACGACCTTCGTTAATTACCTCGCCTTTAACAATAGCACCCTCTACGAAAGGTGTACCCACTGTTAATTCTCCATTGTCTAGTGCAAGAACTTCTTTGAATTCTACTGCAGCTTTTGGTTCAAGACTCATTTTGTCGAAGCAGATAATATCTCCCTCTTGAACTTTGAATTGTTGACCACTTGCTTTAATGATTGCGTACATTGCAAACCCTTCATTAATTGTTGTTAAGGAGACCACTAAAGGTTCCTTCTTTTAAAAAGTTTGAGATTATACCCAAAACTATTTTAATTCTATTTTAAAGATTTGAATATATTAATTTTAATTTAATTAAGAGGAATTTATCTCTACTATTAACGATAAATATGTTAATATTTTTGACTATAAAATTACTTGAGGAGTTATTTTGAAAAAGTTGTCATTTATTTTTCTACCCATTCTATTTTTTCTATATATTGCAGGAGAAACTTACCTAAAGTTGAATCACTCTAGCCTTTGTGCTTCAACAGGCTGTAAACTTGCTGATAGCCTTTTACGGTTTGAGAGTATCTACCTTAACTACATTGGTATGGTAGCAGGCATTGGTATTCTGATTACAGGGATACTTGCCTATAAAAAAATTATTCATACCAACTTTTTTTATATTGTTGTGGGTTCTGCTCTTCTTTTTGAAACCATTATGCTTGGTTATCAATACTTTGCATCACCAGAGATGTGTAAATTCTGTATGGGTATCTATGCATTCCTAGTTGCTATTATGCTTACTGCTTCATTTCGACACTTTGTTGTAACAGCTATGGGTATAGTTTCTGTTCTTATGGCTCTAAGCTTTTTAGCCATACCTCAATCAAAACCTTATGTTTTAGAAGATGGTAATTATCTACTACAATCAGCATCTTGCCCTCATTGTGCAAAAGTAAAAAAGTACATGAAAGAGAATTATATTTCCTATACTAAAATAGATATAGAAGATATAGAAGCTCAACACTTTGCTACCTTTTTGAATTTTAAAACCATTCCTATTTTAATTACAAAAGAGGGGAAAAATATCAAAATTATTAATGGAGACAAGGATATTATTGATGCTTATCAATCAGCAGGAACTGAAATTGTCATCGAAGAGAGTGTTAGTATTGATTCAACTTTTAATGCCGTAGAGGAAGAGGGTTGTGGGTTTGCAAACCTTAATACTATTACAGAAAACGAGAGTGATTGTACATCTAAATAAACCAAGAGTTGCTTTTAAAGCAACTCTTTTCTACTAAAAGAAACGATAAGACAATTGGAAAGAGAGACTTGATTCAGAGTGGTCAACACTTGACTCTCCTGTATACATATCTCCTGTTTGCGTATTTAAACCAACAATAGTATTCATTGTTGTTGTGGTCTTTGGAGCATAAACATAGGCAAAATCTACATAAAAGTTATCTGTAAATTCATAACCACCACCCAATGTATAGTGTTTTTCAGCTGTAGCAGGGAAACCTAAAAGATTAAATAAATTTAGAGCATTCCCTCCTGCTTGTGCATAACTTCCTGCTGGAATAACAGCTGGGCCACTTGGTGCTTCCCCAAGAGGTTGTTTCGCATAATTGTAACCTAATCTAAATCTCCATTTATCGGCTTTGTACTGATACCCAACAGCATAAACATCTTGGTCATCCCATCCAAAATCTTTATACCCTTTTGCATCAGACCATTTAATCTGCTTATAGTCAAAAGCAAATGTATGTTGGTTCAATTCATATCCAATACCAATACCAACTTCAGCAGGTTGTTCTAAATGGTCATCCATTGCTTCAGGAAAAATACCAAAATCAACAAAAGGTTTGGTCGCTCTTGAAAGTTGGTTTTTATACTCCATATCAATTTCTGATTTATAAACAGCTCCTAAGGTCACACCATTCGAGAAATCATAGTAACCACCCAAATTTAGACCAAATCCTAAATCTTGTGCTACCCCATCTCCAATATTACTACCATCAAAACTTTGATAGTTTATGTCTAATGCACCATATTGAATTACAGGTGTCAAAGCCACACCAAAACGCTCTGTACCATAGGCAATAGATGGAGCAAACTGCATGAGTTGAAGGTTAGAGACCATGTGCATATTTCCTGAGTCTACTGGACTTTGCGTTGCATCACGATAATCCACACCCATTCCTGCTGTTCCCCACATACCAATACCTAAATACCAGTTCTCATTCAATTTATGAGAGATAACTACTCCTGGAATAATATTCATATCAGCATCACTATCATGTGAACTAGCTTGACCCATTTTAGCAGACATATCAGGCATAAATATCGTACCACCAAAAGAGATAGAAGTTCCTTTTGTACAAGTAATCAATGCAGGATTGTGTAGAGTCGATTCAGCACAGTGGCTAACAGCAATACCTGCCCCACCCATACCTCGTGCTTTTGTCCCCACAGCAATAAGATTATCTCCATTCGTTGCATGTAACAAAGTAGAGGTTAAAAGTGAAAGTAAAATACCTTTTTGTAAGTGTTGTCTTCGTCCTTGATTCATAAATAGTCCTTTATTATTAATATAATGAGTTTAAAGTATAACATGTTTAAACTGCTTATAAATTGTATTTGGTCAAATTACAAATAAGAAAAAAGAGAGCAGTACCCTCAGCGTGGGTACTTACTTTAAGTAAAAGAATTAAGAGTGATAGTTAGGAGACTCTTTAGTAATCGTAACATCATGTACATGAGATTCAGAGAGTCCTGCTGAAGTGATTTCAACAAACTCTGCTTTTTCCCAAAATGTTTTAATATCTTTTGAACCACAATACCCCATTGATGCTCTAAGACCACCAATCATCTGATGTACTACAGAAGATATTTTACCACGATATGGAACACGTCCTTCAATTCCCTCTGGTACAAGCTTGTCAGCAGCCGTTCCCTCTTGAAAATAACGGTCTGTACTCCCTTTGGTCATTGCTCCAATACTTCCCATTCCACGGTACTCTTTAAACTGTCTACCATTAAACAAAATCATCTCTCCTGGTGCTTCATACGTTCCTGCCAAAGCAGACCCAAGCATAATAGAGCTTGCACCCACAGCCAATGCTTTTGCAACATCTCCAGAGAAACGAATTCCACCATCAGCAATTACAGGTACACCCAGTGGATTTGCCACTTGTGCTACCTCATCAATAGCAGAGATTTGAGGAACACCAACACCTGTTACAATTCTAGTTGTACAGATAGAACCAGGTCCAATACCAACTTTTACTGCATCAGCCCCTGCTTCAATCAAATCTTTAGCCGCAGCCCCTGAAGCAATATTACCTGCAATTACATCAACATCAAGATTGGCTTTAATCTCTTTAAGCGTATCTATAATTCCTTGTGAATGTCCATGAGCTGAATCTAAAACAATAACATCAACCCCAGCTTTTACAAGTGCTGTAGCTCTATCCAATTGACCGACACCTATCGCTGCTCCGACTCTAAGTCTTCCATGCTCATCTTTATTTGCATTAGGAAACTTCTCTTTTTTTTCTATATCTTTAATGGTTATTAAACCTTGAAGCCTATTGTTCTCATCAACAATTGGTAACTTCTCAATCTTATGCTCTTGAAGCACTTTAGATGCCTCTTCGAGTGTGATTCCTGCTTTTGCCGTAACCAATGGTGCTTTGGTCATAACGTCTTCAATCTTTTCTGACATATCGGTAATAAAACGCATATCACGATTAGTAATAATTCCTAGTAAAACCATGTTGTCATCAACCACAGGTACTCCAGAGATTTTATACTCTCCCATTAAAAGGTCTGCATCTTGAACAGTTTTATCAGGAGCAATAAAGATAGGGTCAATAATAATCCCACTCTCCGATTTTTTAACTTTGCTGATTTGTTTTGCTTGGGTCTCTACATCCATATTTTTATGAATAATCCCAATTCCACCCAAATGAGCCATAGCAATGGCTGCTTTATACTCGGTTACTGTATCCATCGCAGCTGAGACCAATGGAGTATTGAGTGTTACACGCTTTGTAAGATTGGTTTTAATACAAACTTCTTTTGGCAAAACGGTTGAGTGTTGTGGTACTAACAACAAATCTTCAAATGTAAATGCTTTTTTCTTAATGTTCATGTTTTTAGGTATTCCTTTACTTTGTGTAATTTACGGCTTTTTCGAGACTTAACGCCCCGTCAAACACAGCTTGTTCATCAAATGCTTTTCCAATAAGTTGTAACCCTATTGGCATTCCTTCACTATCTTTTGCAACAGGTAAAGAGATAGCAGGTAATCCAGCTAAGTTAATAGCAATGGTATACATGTCACTCTTATACATCTCTAAGGGGTCGTGGTTTGAACCGATTTTAGGGGCAACTGTTGGAGCAACAGGAGATAAAATCAAATCTGCCTCTTCAAAAATTTTATTAAACTCATCTTTGATAAGATGTCTTACTTTTTGAGCTTTGACATAATATGCATCGTAATAACCTGCTGAGAGTACAAAGTTCCCCAACATAATTCTTCGTTTTACTTCATCTCCAAATTGAGCCCGTGTATTTCTAAAAGTCTCTTCTAAGTTTGCACCCTCTACTCGTTTACCATAACGAATTCCATCATAACGTGCCAAATTTGTGGTTGCCTCTGCTGTTGCTACAATATAGTAAGTTGCAATATCATACTTGGTATTTGCCATATTTTTATGAACAATTGTATGCCCTGCTTCTTCTAATAGCTTTACAGTTTTACCATATGCTTCTTGAATCTCTTTACTCGCTTCTGCAATATAATTATCAATTACAGCAATCGTAAACTTTCTATCAGAATTTAAGTTTTCACTTGTTGAACGAAGCTCTAAATCTGAAGAGGTAGAGTCTTTTTCGTCATAGGAAGCAATTGCATCATATAAAATAGAGGCGTCTTCCACATTTTGAGTAATTGGTCCAATTTGGTCAAGACTTGAAGCATATGCCCCCAATCCAAAACGGCTCACACGACCATAAGTTGGTTTCATTCCCACACAGCCACAATAAGCAGCAGGTTGACGAATAGACCCACCTGTATCTGAGCCTAAGGCTGCAATAGCAATTCCTCCTGCTACAGCAGCTGCCGAACCACCTGAGCTTCCACCAGGTACTCTATCTTCTCCATAAGGGTTTTTTGTTACTCCATAAAATGAACTTTCAGTAGTTGACCCCATCGCAAATTCATCCATATTTGCACGACCAAAGGCAGAGAACCCTTTGGCTTTTAAATTTTCAATAACTGTTGCATTGTAAGGGGCAACGTACCCCTGAAGAATCTCTGAACCACTGGTTACAGACCACTCTTTTACTTGAATATTATCTTTGATAAGAATAGGAATACCCTCTCCTGATGAAGCGAAATCAATATAAGCATTTAAGCCTCCCTCTTTTGCCTTATTTTCCATCTCAACTTTAAGAGAGTCTAACTCTTCTTTGCTTTTTGTCAATGCTTCTTTTAATGTAATCACAGTGTTGTCCTAACGTATTATATATGGTTAATAAAAAATTGCGTGATTATAGCTAAAAGTTGTTTTTGGTATGTTTATTTTAAAATGAGCCTATGTTAGAATAATTTTATAAAGATTATTAAAGATTATTAATTTTTAATGCTATACTTTTAGTTATCATACTATTAAAAAGGAAATGTAATGAAAAAAATGTTATTTATAGCAGGGATAGCACTATATAGCACAAACTTAGTGGCAAATGAATTGGATGCTTTAGGAGACATTCAATTGGTAGATGAATCGGACAAGTCAGCTCTGTTTCAAAAAGGTCCTATCGTAGGATGTAGTGACCACAAGAAAAAAGAGATGACATGCTCTAAAAAACCAGAAGATGTAATACTTAGCCAACTTCCAACTAGTCAACAACTTGATGAAAAAGATTTGGATAATGAAGAGGACTCAAATGAGATTAAAGAGCAACTTAAAAGTATTTTAGCCGAACTTTCAGCACTAAAACAGAAACAAAAAGCAAACAAAAGTACCATTACAGAGTTACGTTCATTGGTAAAAGTTCTCTCTGATAAAAAACCAATTAAAGCAAAAGAAAAACTTAAACTTGTAAAAACAACGATTAAAAAAATTCAACCAAAAAAATCTAAAGTCTATAAACAGACGCTTATTAGAAAACCAATTAAAGAGGTAGAAGTTTATGACGACCATGTTGTTATTGAAGTGCAAAACAATGAATCACTATCAACTTACGCACAGGTCTACTACAATGACAACACACAATACTACAGAATTTATAAAGCCAACAAAGATAAAATCAATAAAAATTTACAAATTATTATAGGCGATAGACTTATTATTCCTGGAGCAAGTTCATACAAGGAGTAACCAAAGTTGCTAGTTAAAAGCCAAATTAAGAAGAGAAGTCGTCCTATAGTTTTAAACCACAAAATCTAAAAGGGACGACACGCTAATTCAAGTTTAAACCCTAAAGAAGAAAACTCTGTAAATTAAAAAGCCTATGAGGACTCCAAGCAAAGAGTTTTCTAGCCTGTTTTATGTTGGAGAATTTGTTAAGATTGATAAAGTTAATAGCTAAATTTCTAATCATAGTTTGAACAAATGGGAT
>CAYPCV010000162.1:0-30477 GCA_964409295.1 uncultured Sulfurovum sp. | reverse complement strand
ATTCTAGCATTATCACGAGAATAACGGTAATCATTGTTGTAGTAACGATTTGAATTATTATAATAATTTGAGTTTGAACGATACGAATTTCGATAGGATGGTCTGTCGTAATAATGCCCGTATATTATACAGTTTGGTTCTCTATAACGATGAACTCGGTTCCAATTATTTCTACGGTGGTATTCATAAATTCTATGATGTTGATGGTAGGGTTGAAAATATCCTCTTAAATGCTCTCGGTCGTAGTAGGTATATCGGTCATTATAGGTAAAAAAGATGTTATTGTAGAAGTATCCAGTTGTATCATAATATCCATAGTAATACCCTTCATCATTATAATATCCATGCGTTTCATAATCAAAATTATTGTAGCGTTTATCATAACGGTGGTCATCTTTTCTAAATTTTCGTTTAGAGTATGATTGCTTTGCTTTAGGTGGATTATCTATATTTTTACTGTAGCTTTTAATCTCGTGTTGAGGTTTTAAGGTAGGAGTTGAAAGGGGTGTACCTAAAGAGTTATCTGCAAGAAGAGCAGAGAATAGAAGTGAGCTTATGACAAGAAGTTTTTTCATAGCGTATCCTTTGAAATAAGTTTATCATATACATTATTTGTGTAGGATTTGTTTCTCTTTATAATATGGAAAAAAAGGTACAAAAACGTACCTTTTTTAAATTATTTTTGTTTTTGAACAAAAGTCTCTATACGTTTAATACCTGTTCTAATTGTCTCAATATCGGTTGCAAATGAGAATCTAAAGTATCCTTCACTTCCAAAACCAACACCTGGGACAACAGCAACCCCTTGGTCTTCGAGTAAATCTTTACAAAATTGCATCGAGTCATTTGATACCTCTTTGATATTAACAAATAGATAAAATGCACCATTTGGTTTAACCACGGATAGATTATCTACTGCATTAAATAAATCAACAGCTTCATTACAACGACTTTCAAACGCTACTCTCATCTCTTCAACTTCTTTGTCTATCGTTCCATCAAGTCCTACAATTGCTGCTGATTGAGTAATGGAGTTGATGTTTGAGGTACTTTGAGATTGAAGTTTATTCATTACAGAAATCAGCTCTCTGTTTGCAGATGCCAAATAACCAAATCTCCAACCTGTCATCGCTGCTGATTTGCTTAGACCATTAATTGTAATGGTTCTATTGTACATGTCTTCTGAAATAGAAGCTGTTGCTACAAACTTGGTATCTCCAAATACTAACTTTTCATACATCTCATCAGAAGCTACGATTATATTTGTATCTTTGAGAACTTCGGCTAATGCTCTAAGCTCCTCTTTTGAATAGACAGCACCTGTTGGGTTCGATGGAGAGGTTAAAACCAACATTTTTGTTTTTGGAGTGATAGCAGATTGTAACTGCTCTGGAGTAATTTTAAATCCACTCTCATCATTGGTATCAATAATAACAGAAACTCCTCCAGCATACTTAACCAATTCAGGGTAAGTAACCCAGTATGGTGCAGGAATAATAACCTCGTCTCCCTCATCAATTACAGCTTGAAAAAGATTAAAAAGTGAGTGTTTAGCACCATTGTTGGTTAAAATTTGGTCAGCTGTATAGCTTAGTCCATTTTCACGTTGAAGTTTATCTGCAACAGCTTGAAGAAGTTCAGGAGTACCTGCAACAGCAGTGTATTTGGTTAAACCATCATCAAGAGCTTTTTTAGCAGCATCCTTAACTGCAATGGGTGTATCAAAATCAGGTTCTCCAGCAGAGAAAGAGATAACGTCTTTTCCTTCAGCTTTTAAATCTCTTGCCAATGAAGAGATTGCAATGGTTAAAGAAGCAGAGAGTGTCTGTATACGTTTTGAAAGCATGGTTTCGCCTTTTTGTATTGAGTATGTTTTGTACTAATCAAAATCTTGAAAGTATACAAAAGATTCAATTAAAAAATAAGGGTACAAATTTTTTACTACATGGACTTAATAAAGGTTGAGTAAATCTCACTCAATTCATGGTCTTCTTTCTCCATAAGGGTAACATTGCCTGTTTTTATAGTCTCTTCTAAAACAGCAATTCTCTTAATAAGATAGTGGAAAATCTCTTTGTTTACATCTGGTAGCATATCGTGACGAAGTTCAGCATTTTTGTTTTCACAGTTAATAATTCGAGCAGGAATTCCAATAGCAGTAGCATACGGAGGGACATCTTTAACCACAACTGAGTTTGCACCTACTTTAGCCCCTGTTCCTATTGTAATATTTCCCAAAATTTTAGCCCCTGTTCCGATAATAACATTACTTTCAATGGTTGGATGGCGTTTTCCATGAGAGGTGCTAACCCCACCCAAGGTAACTTGTTGATAGATAACCACATCATCGCCAATAATTGCTGTCTCTCCAATAACCACACCCACAGCATGGTCAATAAAGACACGGCAACCGATAGTAGCAGCAGGGTGTATATCTACCGTAGTTAAAAACTGTCCAATAGCAGATATAAACCGTGGTATAAATCGTAAGCCTCTTTTATAGAGAGAGTTGGAGATTCTATAGAAAAAGAGTGCCCATAAACCAGGGTAGTTAAAAAAAAGTTCAAAAGTGTTGTGCAGAGCAGGGTCATTTCGTTTGACGTTTAAGAAATCATCTTTAATGATACTAAAAAGATTCAATTATTGTTCCTCGTTATTGGCTTGTATGGTTTTAAGATAGCTGTTTTCGCTTAAATAGAGGTAGAGTTTACCTAATAAGTCACTTTTTTTAGCTTGATTAATTAGTTCGGATGCTTCAATTTGTTGTTTTAACTTCTTATCTAAACTGTTTTTATCATAATCCATGTCATCTAAAACATCCATAATATTTTGAGACTCTATGAGCTTCTCTAAATAATAGTTCCCTTTTTCATCAAAATTAACGACTACTTCAGTAGGATGGGTAAAGAGATTATGGTTCATTCCCAATACCTCTTGATACGCACCTGTTAGAAAAAAGGCTAAAAAATACTCCTCTTTGGTAACATCCACATCATGTAAATAGAGTGGTAAATCGTTATTAAAAGCAATCTCTCCATCCGAATCACAGGTAATATCCCATAGTGTTGCAGGATTAGTGGGTTCAATATCTAGTTTATCAATAGGCATCATAGGAAAGTGCTGTTGTAGTCCCCAAAAATCAGGCAGTGACTGAAAAGCAGAGAAATTAACCAAGTAACGCTCTTGAATCTTATTTTGCAGTTGCTTTAACTCTTGTGTTCCTTCACTTTGTAATAAAATAATCGCTTTTTTAATAATAAGATGTACTAAAATTTCTGTGTTCGAACGGTCTTCTAAGTCGATATAGCCTAAATCAAAAAGGGTTAAAAGACTCTCCATATGGTCTAATGCATCGTGAAGATATTCCCGTGCATTGGAACGGTTAAGCTCTTGAAACAAATCATATAGTTCAGAGATAAGTGGAGGATTTTTTTCTTTTAATCGTAGTGATTTTTCATGATAATCTTGTGAAAATAGTTCTAGTACAGGGGCAATAAGCACCGAGTGTGATGAAGCGATAAATCGTCCCGACTCTGTAAAAATATTAGGCTCATCAATATTTTTATTTTTGGCAATCTCTTTAATCAAAAAAACAACATCGTTAGCAAATTCAGAGAGTTCATAGTTAATATCTTTAGAGTGAGCATGTTGAGAGTACTCAACAGCAAGACCTCCACCAATATTGATGGCATTGAGTGCATAAGCCCCTCGGTTCTTTAAATCTGCATAGATGTTTCCTGCTTCTCGTAAAGCTTTTTTAAGTGGGGCTATTTCGCTCATTTGAGAGCCTATATGAAAATGAATCATCCATAACTCTTCAAGTAAGTTATGTTTTTCCATTAAATCATGGGCTTCAAGAAGCTCAGTTGAACTTAGTCCAAATTTAGAACTGTAGCCTCCACTTTTTGCCCATGTTCCTATGCCTGTACTGTGTAGGCGTATGCGTACACCTATTTTAGGTAAAATGGCTTTTTTATTCTCTTTGTTAAATTCATTATTGACTTGAATAATGGTTTCAAGCTCTCCTAACCCTTCGATGGTAATAGTAAGATTATGCCCCATATTCGAGGCAATAAAACATAATGAAATCATCTCTTTATCTTTAAAGCCATTAACTGTAATAGGCGAACCAATAGGGGTATGGGTAATCGCAATAAGGAGTTCTGCTTTACTTCCTGCTTCAAGTCCATAGTTGAACTCTTTTGAAACTTCCATTAATGAATTAACAAAATTTGGGAATTGATTGACTTTCAGAGGGAAAACGGCCTGAAAGTTACCTTTATAGTCAAACTCTTTTTTTGCTCGATTAAACTCATTGTAAAGGGTAGAAATTTGTTTTTTGATGAGGTGTGGAAAACGCAGTAGCACAGGACCTTTGTAGCCTTGCTTTCTGATGTCTTGAGTAATCTTTAATAGAGAAGGGTTACTTTTATGGTTAACTCTAACGGTACTGTTCTCTATAATAAAATTATTATCTCCCCAAATGTCAATACCGTAGTTTTTATGCATGGAATGCTCCCTTTTTTAAAAAAGTATTATAGCTGAAAGAGTACGAAAATGTTAAGGGATTTAGAGTTCTATTTCGAGTGTAATAAAAGTTACATTCTTAAATAACTATTCATAATATACTCTTATTATAAATTTAAATTACTAGGGATTAAAAATGAGGATAAGAGATGTAGAGAGAATAAAAATAGTTGCCCCTCATAGAATAGAGGGGGTATCAAAACAGCGTAAACTTAGTTTACAGCTACTTCTACTTCTGTACCTTCCCAGATACCATGTTTTGTACAATAACCATGAGCTACTAATTTAAGTTTTTTTCCTGTTGGAATAATTGTAAATGTAGTTGTGTTGTGTGCTTTTGTATTTCCAAGAGTACCAGGAACATAAGACGCTTTTGCCAATAGTGTGTCTCCATTAAAAAGAGTTACTGATTCAATAAAATGATCAAAATCATCTGGATGAGTATACTCATTACCCATTTTTATAGTTACTTCAAACGGCTCTCCTGCAACTGCTGTATCAGCACAGTGAATAAATGGAGAGTGTCTATCAATAAGGTCTTTTTTCGCTTCTCTATCTATTTCAGAGATGTCTTGGTATTTGTTAATTTTTGGCATTTTAATTCCTTTTGTTATTTTTATAAGCCGATTATAGCAGAACTTTTTTTAAATAGGATAATTTTTGTCCTATTTAATTTTTTCTTTTAACTCTTCTGCCCATTTAGTGAGTAATTTTTTCTCATTAGCCGACATGGTAGCATCTTGATGTAACCATAAATAGGAAGGCATAGGCATACGAATAACAATGGATTTTGAAAATTTATCCATCACTTTTAACTGTTTTTCTATACTATAAGTTTGCCATTTAGAGAAGTTTACAACTTTTCGACCATTTTTAACGTGCAGTTGTACTAACCATGACATGGGAGCAATATTGTAATAAAAGGGTTCCTGTACATCTGAAGAGTGACAGTCGTAACAAGAACGTTTTAAAATTGTCATAACCTCTTTGGGTGCTTGAATCTCCTCTTTTGGGTCACTCTCTATTTTTGCAGAAATATTCATTGATATAAACTGACTCGTAATCAGTGCTATGAATAACCAAAACCAAAAACTTTTTAAGATGAACTGTTTTTTAGAATTCAAATCCACCACCTGCACCTTTACTCATGCTGTTATAGACAGCATGAACATAGGCATCACGTATTTCACAATCATGAATTTTAGGGCAAGAGAGGCAAGAGTTTACTTTTTGCTCTGTTTGACAGGCTTCAAGTTCTCTCTTTTTAACCCCCAGTGCTATTTGCCACTCATCGAGTGAAAGCTCTTCCATATTTTAGGCTTTCATGCCGTAGGCTTCGCGTAGAGCAGTTATCTCATAGTTGGAACCAAAAAAACAGGGACTGGTGTCATGTGGATGAGAGGGAACAAGTTCTAGTAGTCTCATACCTTTGTTGTTGATTGCTTGACCACCTGCTTGCTCATACATTAGTGCAAAAGGAATCACTTCAAAGAGTTGTCTTAACTTTCCAAGAGGTTTATCGGATGTGGCAGGATAGGAGAATAGTCCACCACCTTTGAGCATGATTTGATGCAAGTCAGGAACCATTCCTCCTGAATAA
Source organism: uncultured Sulfurovum sp. (assembly GCA_964409295.1). Classification (GTDB taxonomy): domain Bacteria; phylum Campylobacterota; class Campylobacteria; order Campylobacterales; family Sulfurovaceae; genus UBA1140. Next base: position 24,350 of record CAYPCV010000162.1, on the reverse strand, counting down.
CGCAGGCGATAACCCTCTTGAAATAAATCATCTATAAATGTTTTATGGTAATCACACCAGTTCTGTTGTGTTCCTCCCGATGCATTAAGCTTACCTTTTTCATTCATCTTAATCTCTGAAATGTATTTGAACTCCGAGCCAATAACACGATAGAGTTTTGGAGCAGAATTACGGTCTGCAATAACCAACTCTATTCGTGGCCCATAAACTACATAGGCTGATGCAACAAGGGTTTCCCCTTTTAGTTCTCCTTCATAAATTCCAAAAATAGAACCAACAGAGAGGTTCACATCAACAAGGCTTGAGCCATCTAAGGGGTCATAACAAACTGTATATTTACCTGTTTTAGAAAGCTCTAAAACACCCTCTTTCTCTTCACTTACCAAGGCTTTAACTGATGCAACCGAAGCGAATGCCTTCTCTATAATAATGTCTGATTGGACATCAAGTTTTAGTTGGTCTTCTCCTGAAGAGTTTTCAGAATCGGAGTATCCTAAATCAGCAGTTTTAATGGCGTTGTCAATTTCAAAAGCAACTTGCTTTATAGTCTCAAATATATCATTCATGTTTATTTTTATCCTTTATACACTTTTTGAATTTTTATCTATCCACTCAATAATTTGAGCTGTATTATTTAAATCTAGCACATCAATGTGTGAAGGAATAGTATACTCTTCTACGTTAATACTATCATCAATAGCAATGGCTTCACTGTAATCCAAATAACTCTCTTCAATCGTGTTTCTAAAAATCGCAATTCTAGGTAAAGGCAAGGTTTTTAGACCTTCGACCAATAGAATATCAAAATTATTAAACATGCTAATAATCTCATCTAAATCTTTGTTTCGTTTAGAGAAATAGGTGGTACGGGTAGATGATGCCACCACAACTTCAGCACCTATTTGTGAAAACTTATAACTGTCTTTGCCCTCTTTATCAAAAATGGCTTTGTCTTTTGGGTCATGTTTTATAATGGCTACTTCTCTCTCTTTGATTAAAACTTTAGCAAGTTTTTCAACCAAAGTGGTTTTTCCACTCCCCGAGGGACCTGTAAATGCGACAGCAAAGCGTTCCATGATATTCCTTTATTTTTACTCGATGAAATTATACTTAAAAGTTTATAGAAAATATGTTAAAATGAATTTAAATATATAGTTAATTAAAGGTTTATAATAATGGTTAAAAAAACATTAGTTTTATTTTCGGCACTTGTTATGTTAGGATGTTCGGCTAAAAAAGATGAGTGTGGTGTAAGAGAATCTTCAGACTTTGGTCAGCTCTTTACCAAAGATGAAATTTATGATAAGAGTTTGAAAAACACACACAAAGCTCAACTGATGGCCTCTTTTGAGACAAAAGCTCTTTTAACAGCTACTTATCTTAACCCTGTTTTTGCTCAACGAAATTGTAAAAAAAGATTTAAGAATCAGATGAAAGATGGAGAATACTTTTTTATAGGGGTCTTTATTACTAATTCTGAACAATCAGAGTTCAATAAAAAAGGCTATTTTTTAACTCTTAATGGTCATCTTCCCATTGATATTAAACTTTTAGACGAAAACGACCCTTTGCGTTATGAGATGCCTATGATGAACAATTGGAGTACTTATTATAAAGTAAAATTTCCTATGGTTAAGCAAGATGAGTTGAAGCTTGTTTTTAAAAATAATCGTTTTGGGAAAGATATTTTAACCTATAAAAAAGAGAAAAAGAAAGTTCTCTTTGAACCTTTAAACAAATTATCTAAATAATTTATTTAAAGAGGTTATTTTCTAAATCTATCTGTTTGAGAAGGGTAGTGCAGAACCTCTAACAGAGGGGAAATTTTAGTTGGAACGCCTAAGAGATTAAGATAGATAACATAATTTGCCAAAACTTTTTTGGCATACTCTCTTGACTCTTTATAATCAATAAGCTCCATACTTAAATAGGGTTCATACTCTCCTTTTTTAAAGAGGTGCTTTGTTCGTAAACGTCGTTTAGTAAATCCAATTCCTCCATTATATGCATAGGCAACAAAAAGTGGATGGTAGAGCCATGAAGTCAGATAATCCATGTGTTGATTGGCATAAGAGATAGCAATTCTAGGGTCAAATATTTTATTTAAATCCATCTTCTCATTTCGCTCTTTGCTAAGGTGTTTAATAAGAAAAGGCATAATCTGCATCATGCCCAAAGCATAAGAGGTCGAGACCGAAGCAGGAACAAATCGGCTCTCTTGTCGTGCAATAGCATATAGAATGGCCTTTCGTTGAGGATTAAATGTTTTCATTGCATCGGGGTAGGGCATAGGATAATAAGGCACAGTGTATTTAGTGGCTTTCTCTTTAATATAGGTGTAGACCCCTAAGGTCTCTGCACTCTTATACTTTTCAGCCAATTCATCAAGTTTATTTGGATTCTTTTTCATGGCTATTTTAATTTTTTCCCAATCAATAGGATTTGTAATGTTAAAATCTTTAATTTCTCTATTTTCTAAAATAGGGCTTAGCACGCTAGGATAGCTTTTTTTTAAAATATCTCGGGCTTTTAGCGTATAGATATTCACTTGGGTACTCTCTACTAATTTATCTAAAAAGCCATTATACTGTGTAAGTAGATAGAGCCAAAAATCAACTTGGTCATATTGGCTCTGTTTGGTAGTTTTGGTTCGTGCAATACTCAAAAAATTTATGGCATGGTTAACTTTTTTAAACTCAATAGCATTCATCGCAAGTAAAAAATTGGATTCAAAATTTAAAGTATTGATACCCGAATCAAAAATAAGTGACTGTTTAGGCTTTTGTAGTTTATGAGTGGTAATGATTTTAAAAATTGTTTTATTAAATGCTTTTTCTTTTAATAAAGCTTTTAGTTGAGTTTTTGTAAAAGCATGATTAAAATACTTTTTGTAATATTTAGAGTTGGTTGAATTTAAGATATAAACTTGTGTTTTGATTGAAAGATTTTTGAGTTCTTCATGAGGTTTATCTGCTGTAAATACTTGTAATACCTCAGAGTATTTACCCTGTTTTCTAATTTTATTATAGAGATGTTTTAGCTGTTTTAGGCTTTTAGAACGCTTTTTTCCTGCTGTTGAGGGGTATATAATAAAGTTATTAGGGTTCTTTTTTTTAGTAGAGTCTTTTTTTGTTGGAATATAGCCTACTTTTTTACGAATGGCTTTTTTCAGTTTATGGCTTTTGCGTTTTGTCCACTCGTATGCTATTAGAGCCTCTTTTTTTGTGGTCTCTTTTTTTTGTAGTAAACGCCAAATATAATAATCTTTAGAGTAGGAGCTTGGCATAAGCTCTATCTCTTTAAACGATGGGTTTAATGCATCAGAGTAAAGAGTTAGAGTAAACAGTATAAAAAGAAGTATTTTTTTCACTACAACCCTACAAGAAGTTGAGCTAAAAAGGTGTCAAGCAGTTGCAAGGCTATTATAATTGCAATAGGGGATAAATCAATCCCTCCAATAACCATAAATGGGAATTTGCGATGAACCCATTGAAACATAGGATGGGTTAAACGATTAATTGTTGCAACGATTGGATTGTAGGGGTCTACTCTCATAAATGATAAAACTGAAGCAATAATTATTATAATAATAAAGGTAAAGATAACAGCATGTATCATTTGTAAGAGGGCAAAAACAAGACTACCGATTAAAATATTATCTAAAAACTGTAGACTTACTAACAGTACTAACGGCGATAAATCAACCCCTGAAATAACCACAAAAGGCATCTTTTGACGTATAAAAGTAAATGCAGGTTGGGTCATACGCTCAATAATCTCTACTACAGGCTGACGAGGGTCAACTTGCAAAAATGAGAAAATTGCTGAAGCGATAATAATCCAAATATAGATAGTAATAACTAAGTGTAATGGTGCAATAATAAGGTTTTCCATTATGATGCTACCTCCAAAATATAAGATTTAATTAGTGGATATATATCTGATGTCTCAGGTCCATTTTCTGCACCTGTGAGCAGATAACGTAGTGGCTTAAAGAAGTTTTTTCCTTCAAATCCACTCTCTTTCATGATGTGTGTTTTAAACTCTTCAAACTCATCAAAAGCAGGAGCATCAAAAATAAGGTCTGCCATTACTCTCATCTCTTTTCCCCACTCTCCTGTGAAATCTTTTGGTTTAAAGATAGGCAGAATCTTTGTCTCTAGCTCTTTTATGGTACTTGCCTCTTCCAAATAGAGTTTTGCTAGTTTTCCAATATCGGCATCAGCAAATCCAAACAGCGTAGAGAGCTGTCTGTTATCCATCATTTTCAGATGTTCACGGTTAATAAAACGTAGTTTATCAATATCAAATTTAGCAGGAGATTTTGATATTTTGGTTAAGTCAAACCACTCTATTGCTTCAGGAAGTGTAAAAATCTCTTTGGGAGCTACTTTTGAATTCCCCAAGAGTAGAAGATAGTTCAAAATAGCATCAGGAACAAAGCCCTCTTGAAATAGCCATTTTAAAGAGGAAGCATTATCTTTTTTGCTCATTTTTTTACTATCGCTATTCAAAATAATGGGTAAATGTGCATATTGTGTTCTGTTTTCATATCCCAATACATTTTTTATATGTATCTGTTTAGGTGTATTGCTTAAGTGGTCTTCTCCACGAATAATAAAGCTAATATTACTAAGCATATCATCGCAAGCACAAGCAAAATTGTAGGTAGGTGTGCCATCTGTTCGTAAAATAACAAAAGCATCAATTTCGTTTGGTGCTGTGCTTATATCGCCTTTGATAACATCATGATTAATAATATCACTACTAGGTTTTTTAAGCCGTACTACAAAAGGTTTTTCACTCTCTTTTAGTGCTACATAATCATCTTGTGTCAAGTTTTGGCAACGCCCACTATAACGATACGCAACTCTATTGGCTTTGGCTTGTTCTCTATCGGCTTCTAACTCTTCATCCGTACATTTACAAACAAAAGCTTTCTCCTCTTTTAGCAGACGAAGTGCCAAGGTTTGATGTAAATTAAGGTGTTCGCTTTGATGAAATACAGAGTTGTGAATCAGAGCAAATTTCTCTAAAAGCATCATAATCTCGGTGTCTTTACCTTCTATATTACGCTTAACATCGGTATCTTCTATACGAACTAAAAATTGCTCATCTTTTTGTTGTGCAACCAAGTAGTTTAAAATGGCAACCCGAAGGTTACCTATGTGCATATCGCCAGTAGGCGAAGGGGCAAATCGAAGCATCTGTTCTCCTAAAATATATTGTTGGTATTATAGGGTTTTTTTGTTGAGAGAGGTATAAAATAACACGTTTATAGTCTTTAAGGATTTAAATGATGTTTAGAAACTTTTTTCCTTTAAAATTTATTTTAATTTGTAATTTTAGTTATAATAGCTTATGAAAATTCTAATAATAGACGATAACCAAGAGATTCTTTTTGGTTTAAAAAAACTTCTTGACGAGGCAAGTTTTACGACCTATACAGCCTCAGATTTAAAAGAAGCACAAGATGCATTACATCAGAATGAATACGATTTAATTATTTTAGATTGGATGTTACCCGATGGCTCTGGAGTTGATTTTTTGGCTAAAATGAGAAAAGAGTTTTATACGACAGCAGTTCTTTTACTCTCTTCTAAATTGGATATTGAAGATAAAGTAGAAGCTCTTGATTCGGGTGCAGATGATTATCTCTCTAAACCATTTTCTAATATTGAACTTTTAGCAAGAATTCGAGCTTTGTTACGGAGAGAGTGTTCCTATAAAAAATCTTTGATAGAGATAGAAAATCTCAAAGTAGATTTAGCTACCTATCAAGTATCTGTAGATACTAATATAGTAGAGCTTACAAAAAAAGAGTTTGAACTCCTAGAACTACTTATTTTAAACCAACATGTTGTATTGACGCGTTACCAAATAAATGACCATATCAATCATGACTTTAATAGCCTAAAGAGTAGTAATTTAGTAGATGTACATATTAAAAACTTACGACGAAAACTCGGTTCGGCTTCGAGTCTAATTGAAACAGTTAGAGGGGTAGGATTTAGGATTCGAGCGACCTAAAGTTAAATAAGGCTTTGACTCCAAAGCCTATTCCCTTACTTTGAATTTCTATCTTTCCATAGATGAGTTGTGCTACCTTTTGGCTTAGAGCCAATCCTAATCCTGTGCTGTGTTTTATCTCTGTAGAGTGAGCTTGATAGAATTCACAAAATAGTGACTCTTGTTTCTCTTTTGCAATACCTACTCCTGTATCAATTACTTTAAATATAAAGGCATCTTCATTTTGAGTTAGAGATATTTCAATACTTCCTTTTTGTGTAAATTTGATAGCATTAGATAAGAGGTTAATAATTACCTGCTTGAAAAGATTTATGTCTGTAAATATAAAGAGTTCTTCTCTTCCAATATTCTTTTTTAAATCCAACTCTTTTTCATAGATAAGTGGTTCTACCATCTCTATCATCTCCTCTATAACCAATCGTACATCAATACGCTCTTTATTTACATGCATAGAGTTTGATTCTAATTTAGAGAGTTGTAATAGATTATTTATCATCTCTAAAAGGTGTTCAGAAGAGTTCTCAATTCGCCCCAACATTTCAACTTCATCATCTCCAACTCTTGGACTAACCATAAGGTGTTGAGTAAGGTTCAAAATAGACCCTAAAGGGGTACGCAACTCATGTGACATAGTTGATAAAAAAGTGCGTTTTAGTGCTAATACCTCTTGGGTGTGTTCTAAAATTTCTATCTGTTTTTTAGATAGTACCCACACTACAAAAAAGAGAGAAAATAAAGACAAAATAAAAGCAAAGAGTAAAATTTTCTCTATCTCTTTTATACTCTTTAGGGCATATGATTTTTTATAAGATAAAAAGATAGTATCTCCTTTAAACATGGCATCAAGATTTTTTGAAACAATAATATTTGTTTCATTACTTGGTATAAAACTATTTTTTTCGACGAATGACTCTAGCCATAAGTGTTGATGAGGATTAGAACTTTGAAGATTTCTAAGATTTTTATAGGGATAAAGCAACAACAGAGAACCAATGATTTTATGTTTATCAAACGAGGCTTTTACTGTTACTTGAAATGTTAAAAAATTATCTCTATTATAATTTTTATGAGATGAAGCAACAAAATCTTTAGTTCCCTCTGCCAACAAGACAATATTTTTAGATAAATCTTTAGCTTTCTTCTCTAGTAATATAGCAATCCGTTTGTCAATATCTTGTACCAAAAGGTCATCCATTACTTCTAATGTAGATAAAAATGTTAACTCTTTCTCTAGGTTATTCATATGATGAAGAAAAAGCTCTGCATTTATATCAAGTTGATAAGAGAGATTTTGACGCTCTTTTTCTAAAAGCACTTTAGATTCATATTTCCAAATATAGACTAAAGTACCAAGCTGAATCAATATAATAAATAGAAGCATAGATACTAATATTTTATAGGTGTCAGATAATCTTTTCCATGGGGTCTTGATAAAAAAAATATTTAGCTCCTCTTCGTTTATAAAATTTTACAGTACAATATTGAAATCTAACTGGGTCAAATTGGGTATCTTTTTCATAAACACTCCACTCTATAAAGTACGGTTACTTCTCTTCCTATAGTAGCATTTATATCACTATATCCGATAGAAGGGCTTACTCCATCTAAATATAAAAATAACATCTCCTCTGAACTTACAATCTTAGGAGGTCGTTTACCTTGATAGTAGGCTTTTCGCCAATAACGCTCTAGGCTTCGTTTTGTTTTTTTTAAAATATTCTTTTCAAAACATTGGCGTAGAGGGTGGCTTACTTTATGATTCATGACCAAAATTTTTTTTTCGTTAATAAAACGTTTTTTATCCAAAAAAATTGCACGAACTTCTTGACGTGTCAAGTTGTTTTCGGGGAAGTTTTTATCTCCAATAACAACTAACTCTATGGAAAAAAGTTCTAATCTAATAAAAATTAGAAGAAGTAAAACTCTTAACATTAAAAGAGTACCGAAATAGAGTAAACAAAATGGTTTAAGGGTAATTTTGAATGATGAATATATTCGCCTTTAAGTGCAGTATTTGTCGTTGGTCTATAAGTATATCCTACTAGGTAAATCTCTTCTTTTATATCTAAGCTATTATCTTCATAACTTTCAAAACGAAATGTAGCATCTTGCTTCTCTTTAAAATGCCATGTTGATTGAATATATCCACTATAAGGTTTCTCATCATTTTTATCTGAATGTTGTTTAAAAAGTTCAGTTTGTATGGAAAATTCTTCGCCATCATACCCTGAACCTATACCTATATAACGGGCTTTTTTGTTTGTACTTTCTCGGTATGAACCCAAAGAAAAACGCCATGAAAAATCATTATGCATTCCATAATAAGCCAAAGCTTTATGTCTATTTACTTGAATAGATTTATCTTGATGTGCAATGTCTTTGTTCTCTTGAAAGGTTACAGAAAAAGAGTTTTCTTCATTGATGTCTTGTCTAAATAGTACTCCTGTGGTAGCTTTAGGAAAAAAAATACCAACGATATGTGGGGTAGTTGTTGTATCTTGCAAAATAGGAATAGGGGCTTGATTCCAATAGCCAATATCTGAATTAAATCTTCCAATTTGAATGCTTTGTGTATCACTTAGTGTATAATTTAGTTGTAAACGCTCTAAATTTATATCAATATCTGAACGATTATTACTTTTTCCATTTAAAGAAATATGTGAAAGCTCTACCTCTCCAAGCAGATTAAAACGGTTTTTATTAGCTGAAAAGATTAATGCAATATCATTAAATAGAAATTTCTCTTCTCGCTTTGTATCGTATGTTGTATCAAGATAACCACCTATATTTATAGAACTGTTAGGAATATCCCAACCATAAGAAGCCTCTTTGCCCCATAAGAAAGAGCTATAGCCAAGAATAAAAAAGATAAATAAATATTTCATAAAACCTCTTGTTAATAAATTCTTCTATTATAACATGTTCAAATTTTTCTTCATAAAAACTTCATAAAGATAAAGTATACTTGCTCTATATCTATTATAAAGGAAAAAATATGTTTAAAAAAACACTATATACACTATTACTTTCAAGTATTGCTCTTATGGCATTAGAGAGAGGAGATGCTGTTCCTAAAAATATTCAAGAGAAATTAAAATTAGAATCAGATAAAATTTATGTTGTTGACTTTTTTGCTTCATGGTGTAAATCCTGTAAAAAAGAGTTACCACTTATTAGCAATATTTATACTAATAAAATTGCCAAAGTCATTGGGATTAATGTTGATAAAAACCAAGAAGATGGAGAAGATTTTGTTAAAGAGCTAAAGCTTCCTTTTCCTATTGTTTATGACAGTGATAAAAGTGTGGTAGAGGCATTTAATCCAATGGGGTTTCCTGCTATCTATTATGTAAAAAATGGTCAAGTACTCAATGTTATATTTGGTGCTGTAGAGGAGATAGATAAAAAAATAAAAGAAGATTTAAAGGCTATTAAATGATAAAAATTTTATTTATAGCCTTGAGTAGCTCTCTATTTATGGGCTGTTCACTGATTAAAGATGTAAAACCATGGGAAAAAGAGACTTTAGCCAAACCAATTATGCAATTTGGAGGCTTGCACCCTGAAGTAACTAAGTTTGAATCTCATGTTTACTTTTCAAAAGAAGCGTCACGAGGTGGGTCTGGTGTTGCTGGAGGAGGTTGTGGATGCAACTAAAAAACTTTAATTCAATTTCAAAGATAACAGCTATTGCTATCGTTGCATCAAATACTCTTTATGCCGAAAATTATGTGGCTGTAGAGTTTTTACAATACAATGAAAATGATAACCGTGTTTCTGTTTCTGCTCCAGCACTTAGTGGAAGCTATGATATAGGAACAGATTTTACAGTCAAAGCAGACATTGTTCATGATGCAGTAAGTGGGGCAACGCCTTCTTGGCAACCTGATTCAGCTTCTGGTGCAAGTGGTCGTGATAATACAGGCAATTATGTTTATGGAAATCAAGAGTTTGATGAGGCACGAAATGCAGGGTCGATTATGTTAACCACAAGGTTTGGAAATCGTGATGAACTCTATACAGGATTTGACTATTCAAGAGAGAGTGATTTTGACTCAAAAGCAGTATCAGCAGAATACATGCACTACACTGATTCATCACATAACCAATCTATAAACTTTGGCATGTCGTATGCTTTTAATGAAATTCTATCTAATTCTAACGGAGAGACAGAAGATGAAAATAAACGTTATAAAGATGATGATGACGATGAGTATGATACAGGTTCAGGTGCTTCCCAAAAAGAAGATTCTACTTCATTAAATATTCAAGCAGGAATCAGTCAAATCCTTGATGACCACTCTGCCATTAAAGTTGAAGGCTTTACGATTTTGGATAATGGGTATCTAACTAATCCACACTCAACTGTAGTAAGAAACTATAATACGGTTAATCAATCATTAGTAACAGAGAACCGACCAGATACACGAACAGCCTATGGTCTTAATTTAAAATATATTACAATGTTTGGGGATAATCTAAGTTTTAAAGCCAACTATCGTTTTTATACGGATGATTGGGATGTAAATTCACATACACTTGATAACGATATTTATTACTCCTTAAATAAAAAGATAACGCTTGGGGCTGGATTACGTTACTATACTCAAAGTGAAGCCAATTTTTATAATAAAAATAAAGATTTCTTTACCAATGAAGTATACGCTTCAAGTGATGAACGTCTAAGTAGTTTTGATGCATTTACTTATAAGGCAACTATTGATTTTAAACAAAATGATAAAATTAGCTATAATCTAGGTGGACAATTTTATTCACAATCAACAGGATTAACGGCAAGCATAATTACTGCTGGAATGAAATATCGGTTTTAATAATTAAAAATATAGGGTGTGATGGCAATCACACCCAATAGGAGTTCGTATCAAACAACACATCTACAAATTTACAGTGATGACCTCGCCTTGTGAACTTCATCTCTATTGTAGTGATGAGGTAAAATCACGAAATATTGCTAAAAAGATATTAACAATGGCAAAAGAGTTAGAGTTTAAATATAACTTCTATAATCCAAACTCCTATCTCTCTGCTCTGAATCAACGTAAAACTGATGTACTTGATGTTCAAACAAAAGATTTATTAAGACGAGCCAAACTTTTTTATGGCAAAACTAATGGAATTTTTGATATTACAATGGGTACATTAAGCAAAAGTCGAAAATTAGAGACCGTGGAGAAGATAGAAGAAGAGGTTGCTAGATTAAAACCTTTTGTGGGGGTGGAGCATTTTAAGATTAAAAAAAATAAGCTCTATTTTGATAACTCTTATACGCTTATAGATTTGGGTGGGTTTGTCAAAGAGTTTGCTGTTGACCAAGCTGTAAAAATACTCAAAAAAGAGAAAATATCCTCTGCATTGGTCAATTTTGGAGGAGATATTTATGCTCTTGGTACAAAACCAACAGGAAATAATTTCTCTATAGGCATTAAAAATCCTCTTAACCCAAAGGAGTATTTAACGCATGCAATGATAAGCAATCAAGCGTTAACTACTTCGGCATCTTATGAGCGTAATAGAGAAGTAGAAGATAAAAACTATTCGCATATTATCTCTAAAAATGAGTTACAAAAGCAGGTATTGTCTGCTACGGTAATCTCTTCTTCTGTTGTTGAATCTGGGGTATTTTCTACAGCTTTGATGATAGAGCCTATGCTCAAAACCTCTTTAAAAAAGATTCTGATTTTAGACTCTTTGGAGATTCAAAAGAGTTAAACTAAAAAATATTCTGCTCCATAAATAGTGCCAATATTTACAAGGGCTAAGATAAGTGGGGTTATAAAGCTTGGCTCATACTCTTCAAACAGCTCCTTTTCTCGAATTCTCTCAACCATCTTTACTTTTAGCTCTTCGTCTGAATAATTTTTCTCTTTTAAGAGTTCTGAAACATCGTTAAAAAAGTCTATCTTTTCAAAAAAGAACTCTAAAATAAGTTGTGTAATCGTAGATTGCTTTTTTAGTATACTTGTATAGTCGCCTATTTTATCTCGGTTTTTTCCTGCTACAAATTTATCTATAATAAAACCTACTAAACCCTCTAAATTGTTATCGACCACTTTAAAAATAGCCGAGAGCAGGGCTTCGGATTTGGCAGTTATGAGCCACACAATAGGAAAAATAATAACCGTAGCCAAGGTAATTACACCTAGGGCAATATGCTCTCCTGTAAAGAGTGCTGATATGTTAGTAAAATAGATAATAGCTAGGGTAATATTGATAGAAAGTGCTAAAAATATAAACCAAATAAACTTAAGAATATAAGCAAAACCTGCTGATGCTAATGTTTTCATGTTGCTCTTTTTTTAATGTATGTCATATTTTGTTAATTTGTTATAACGAATCAATGATTTTAAATCGTTAATGTAGGCTGAACCTCTTTCTGAGTATTTTCCCAATGCCTTTGCTAAGGCTAATCCTCTAATCTTTTCTCCTCTTGCTCGTTGTCTACTTCGTATTTTTCGTAAAGAGGCATAAGCAAAATGGGTATTTAGATTATGAATATAGCTGTTAACCCCTTGTCGTGGAGAGCTAAATGTTGTCACTTCAAATCGTCGATTTCCTCGTGCTTTAGGAACAATACCACATCCTCTTGAAAAACAGCGTTGACCATAATAGTTGTATCCGTATCGTGCAAAACGTGATGTTCCCCAAAGACTCTCTTTTGCTCCTTGTGCTAATGCTAAGGATGCAGGTATAATATCTAATCGTGCTAAAAGCCTGTTCCAACTGGAATGTTTTTGAATATCAAAATCTTTTACTTTGTATTTTTTAGCTAACTGCTGAACCGTTGACTTTTGTCTAGGAGTAATATTTTTAAGGTCTCTTTTCCATAAAAGGACTTTGTTTCTCATCTTTAGAATTTGTTGGTTTCGACTCTCTACAAGGTAGAAAAAATATTTGAAGAAAATCTCTTTTCTCTCTCTCCCTGCTGAGTATTTACGAAAGTTTGGAAGAGCCATATATTTAAGTTTTTTATGTGAGTTTTGATTTTCAACTCTTCGATTTTGGGATACCTGCTTATTAATTGCTATGACTTGACTAGGTTTTAAGGCAAGAACAAAATCCATGTCATCTTTTGCATTGTCTATAATGTTTTTTACTTTTAGGGAAAGTTCCATTCCTGCTTCTTCGTAAATTTTTTTAATGGCAAGTTCTAATTTTTGTCTCTCTTTAATTTGAGAAACACTTTTTACAATTCTCTCTTCAGACTTTGTCTCATTGGACTTTTTTTCTATAAAATAGTAGGCAATGAGTAGAAACAGAAGAGTAATAAATGCGTAAAATATTTTTTTTAGCATATCGTTATCCTATTGATTTAAAAGAGCTTCTATCTTCTTTTTAGCTCTGCCCATAACCTCTTTTATCGCAACATCAACACTCTCTTTTGCCTCTTGTGAAATTCTTTCAATAGCAAGGTTCAGTGCTTTTTTTGTATTCTCTCTGGCTTTTTTTGCTTCATTTTGTGCTTTAGCTTCTGCTTTGGCTATCTCTTTTGCTTTTGCTTCTACCTTCTCTTTTGCTTGAACAGCTTTTAGTGCCTCTTCTTCAGCCTCTTCTTTAGCTGTTCCTGTTGTTTTTTTAGCAATTTCCTTTGCAATTTCTAACTCTTTTTTTGATCTTTTTAGTTCTAATATGGCTTGCTCTTTTGCAATGCTTAAAATTTTAGCTTCTTGACAAACCTCTGCTTTTACCTCATTTGCTTTCCATACAACGGCTTGAGTTCTTTTTTTTGCTTCATCACTGGCATGTTTTGCTATTTTTTCAGCTTCGGCTTCCATCTTAGCTACACTATTAACACTCTCTTGGGCTTTACTTTTTATATTTTGGACTCTTTGGAGTCTCTCTTCTGCCTCATGTTGAGCTTTCTCAAGTTTGGCAACTTTATCGTGAGCTTCTTTTTGTGCTTCTCCAGTTGTTTTATTAGCCTCTTTTTGTGCTACTTTATGGGCTTTGTCAATGGTTTGAATATTAGCTTTAGCCAACTCTTCAATCTCTATTGCTTTTTGAACTGTCTCTTCTCTTTTCTCTTTGAGTTTAGTCGCTGTATTGGCTTTTTCTTTTGCTATTTTTTCAATTTCAATGGCTTTTTTAGCTACATTCTCAATATGTTTTTTGCTCTTTTCCATTGCTTTTTGAGCAATTTCTTTTGCTACGATTTCAGCTTGATATGCTTTCTCCCATGCTTTTTTTGCATGCTCTGTTTCTAATGTCACTTTTTTAAGCTCTACTAGAGCCTCTTCTTTGGCTTTACCTTCAGCTTTTTTGGCGACTTCACTAGCAATTTTTTCTGTTTGATAGAGTTCATCTAGTTTTCTTTTTGCTTCGACTTGAAGTTTACTTGCTTTTTTAGCAGTATTTTTTGCTAATGTCTCCTCTTTTATAGCTTTATCGAGTTGTTTTTGAGCCTCTTTTTTAGCATCATTTATGATTTTAATAGGATTTTGAAGAGTCTCTTTTGTACTATTATTCGCAGAGAGGATAGGTATATCTGCAACAGCCTTTATAGGAGTCAAGTAGCAAGATATAAGTGTGAGAGGTACTATCATTAATAATCTGTTTTTCTTCATTTTTATTCCTTTGAATCAATTGATAAAATTTATTAGACTTACAACTATTATAAATAATTAAGATAGAAATATAACAGAATAGAGTAGAAATGTCAAATTCTAATTAATTTTTAATGGTCAAGGATTAGACCAAACCTAACCCTCTCTCATAAAAGATACTGTATACTTGCAGTAAAGAAAAATTATACATAACATAAGGATAAAATATATGAAACAAGTACCTATTCTCGTTTTAGATTTTGGTTCACAATATACACAATTAATAGCAAGAAAATTAAGAGAATCAGGGGTTTACTGTGAAGTAGTTCCTTATAGAGAAAGTATCGCAGATATTAAAGCACGAAAACCTCAAGGGATTATTTTATCAGGTGGTCCAGCTTCTGTCTATGCTGAAGATGCATACAAACCAAATGAAGGTGTTTGGTCTCTAGGTGTTCCTATTATGGGAATCTGTTACGGTATGCAGTTGATTACTCAACGTTATGGTGGAGAGGTTGTTTCAGCAGACCATCATGAGTATGGAAAAGCACAGTTAACGATTACAGATTCTAAAATTTTTGATGGAATGAGTAATAATGAGACTGTATGGATGAGTCATGGAGACCGAGCAGAGAAAATACCTGATAGCTTTGAAGTGATTGGAACATCTGAAAACTCGCCATTTGCAGCGATTGCAAATGTAGAACAAAATATCTATGCATTTCAGTTCCATCCAGAAGTTCATCATACTGTAGAGGGAACAAAACTGCTTAAAAACTTTGCTAAACATATTTGTGGTTGTGATAGTACATGGAACATGGGTGGATTTGCAAAAGAGAAGATAGAGGCTATAAAAGCACAAGTAGGCGATAAAAAAGTTCTTTGTGGTGTCTCTGGAGGGGTTGACTCTTCAGTAGTAGCTGCGATGCTAAATGAGGCTTTGAATAAAGAGCAACTTATTTGTGTTTTTGTTAATCAAGGATTACTTCGTAAAAATGAAGCTGTTGATGTACAAAATATGTTTAAGCTTTTAGATATTCCATTGATTACTATTGATGCAAAAGAAGAGTTTATGAAGGCTTTAGAGGGTGTATCTGACCCTGAAGTAAAACGTAAAGCTATTGGCGAGAAATTTATTGAAGTGTTTGATAAAGAGGCTAAAAAACATACCGATGTTGCCTTTTTAGCACAAGGAACACTCTATACCGATGTTATTGAGTCTGTTTCTGTAAAAGGACCATCTAAAACCATTAAATCACACCACAATGTGGGTGGGCTTCCTGATTGGATGACCTTTGAGTTGGTAGAACCACTTAGAGAGATTTTCAAAGATGAAGTGCGTAAACTTGGTCTTGAATTGGGTCTTCCAAAAGAGATGATTGGTAGACACCCTTTTCCTGGACCAGGTTTGGCAATTCGTACAATGGGTGCTGTAACCGAAGAGGGCTTACACCTTATTCGTGAATCTGATGCTATTATGCAAGAAGAGTTACGCGCAACAGGATATTATGATAAAGTTTGGCAAGCATTTACTGTACTTCTAAATGTTCAGTCTGTAGGTGTTATGGGAGATAATCGTACTTATGACAACACCGTTTGTATCCGAATGGTAGAGTCAGTTGATGGAATGACGGCTACTTTTGCTCATATACCACATGATGTACTAGAAGGAATGAGCCGACGAATTATCAATGAAATTGATGGGATTAACCGTGTGGTTTATGACATATCATCAAAGCCACCAGCAACCATTGAGTGGGAATAATTTTTTCTTATTTTACTTCCTAAAATCTAAAGCAAATTAAGAAAAATTTGTTTGCTTTAGCTCTTTTTTATGCTAAAATTAATTTAAACGTATAAAAAGGATTTTTCATGTTTCATAAAATTAGTATCTTTTCACTGCTTTTTTCTTCTCTTCTTTTTTCTCAAACCCCTATTTCTAATATCAAATTAGAAAAAGCTGTTTTCCTTGAACAAATTGCTATTGATACCTTGGGTATTAAGAGCAGAAAATTAATTCCTATTCAACATCAAATGGTTCAAAAAGGGTCAACTTTGGTCTATGTTAATCGCTTGACCAATACCTCTAGAGTTATTAAGAGAGATATTATGGTTATGAATCCCATTCCTTTTAAAACAGCATATCTGAGAGGCTCTGCAACTTGTGAGGGTTCATGTAAAATTATGTTTTCTATTGATGGAGGAAAGAGTTTTGATTATGGAGAGAATCTTTATGTACGATATGGAACAAAAAAGAGAGTAGCAGTAGGTAGTGAATATACACATATCCAATTTACTTTTAACTCTCTGCACCCATTTTCAAAAGTAAGAATGGCATTTAAGTCTCGTTTAAAGTAGAGTATTGAAACTTTTTAACCATAAATTAAATAAATTTGTGTAGCTTAGGCTCTTCTGAAGATAAAGATTATATATATTATAAGAAAGAGTAACATTTTCACAATTCTTATTCTTTTATTAATTATAAAATATAAATCTAATTTAGGAGTATAGATGGAACAGTTACTATTAGGACTTATTGTTACTATTGCTATTGCCACAGTGGTTAATGTTTTTCTAAAAAAAATTGATATACCTACAGTTATTGGGTATATTTTTACAGGGTTGATTATTACTCAGATTTTTAACTTTGGAGAACATTCAAAAGAGATGTTATCTCATTTAGCTGAGTTTGGTATTGTTTTTCTTATGTTTACAATAGGGTTGGAGTTCTCTATTTCTCATATGAAAGCGATGAAAAAAGAGGTTTTTGTTTATGGAGCATTACAGGTTGTTTTATCTGGGGCTCTTTTTACATTTTTAACTCACTCTTTTTTTGATATAACTCTTAAAAATTCTATTGTTATCGGTATGGCTCTTTCGCTTTCATCTACAGCAATTGTATTAAAAGTACTCAATGAGAGTGGCGAAATTCATACAGGATATGGTCGTGTAACATTAGGAATTTTACTCTTTCAAGATTTAGCTGTTATTCCTATGCTTCTGATGATTTCTATCTTTACCTCGGAAAATGCATCAATTTCAGAGCTATTAACTCATACCATTATCTCAGCTATTATTGTTTTTGTGATTCTGTTTGTGGTAGGTAAATTTTTTATTGAACGCTTTTTTGATTGGGTTACAGCTTCAGATTCAGAAGAGATATTTTTAGCTTCTGTAATTTTAACGGTTATTGGGGCTTCTGTATTAGCAGAACATTTTGGTTTCTCTTTTTCATTAGGGGCATTTATTGCAGGTATGACTATTGCAGAAACCAAGTACCGTTATCGTATTGAAGCTGACCTCGTACCATTTAGAGACATACTTCTTGGAATTTTCTTTGTAACTATTGGTATGCAAATTGAGATAGGAATTGTTGCTGATTTTGGATTAATTATTTTGGGACTTATGGTAGCGATTATGCTCTTAAAGGCATTGATTCTATTTATTTCACTTCGTTTCTTTATGCAGAGTCGCTCTTCTATAAAATCAGCAATGGCTTTAATGCAAGTTGGAGAGTTTGCTTTGGCTATTTTTGCCTTGGCACGAAGCAATGAGCTTATTTCTGCTCAAACTAACCAAATTATGATTATAACGGTTGTTTTATCTATGATATTAACGCCTTTTATTCTTAAAAATATTAAATTTTTTGCTGATTTAATGTTTGTCGAACCTAATAAATTGCGTGAAAGAGCATTGGTCTCAACAGGTTATAGAGACCATGTACTTGTTTGTGGGTATGGAGCAGTAGGTAAATTACTGGTTGAGCGTCTTAAGAAAAAGAATATTCTTTACGTTATTTTAGAGCATGATGTTAAGTTGGTAGATGAAGCGATAGCCAAGGGAGAAGAGTCTATTTTCTTGGCAAATGCTGCCCAAAAAAGTATACTTGAACACTTTGATATTAAGCATTCTATGGCAATTATTACAACGATAAACAATTCATATCAACTTCGTTTGGTTGCTGAAAATATCTCCTCTTTTGGAGAAGATATTAACTCTATTGTGACGGTTAAAAATAAATCTGAAGAGGATAGTATTGCTGATTTAGATATGACACACGTTATCAATAGAAGAGAGACCATTACCGATTTGTTAGCAACTCAAATCTGTGCCTTTAAAGTACTCTCTAATAAGTAGTCCCTTCTAAGAGAGAAGATAGGCTCCTGAAAACTTTTTAGATTTTAGGAGTTGCTTTGCTTCCCATGGGGTACACTTTATTACTACTCTGTAGGCAATTTTCTTTTTCTCTTTAATGTATTTTTTTACTATAATTGTATTTTTTAGTTTATGTTTTTTCTTAAAAATATTAGCATAGGTTTTATTATAAAAAGAGGCTACTTGTATCTGCTGTTTTCGTTCTATTTTTGTTGATTTTACGATAATATGATTTGTATTTTTGGGATTATTAGAAATTTTTACTTTTTCTTTGATACTTTTTAACTTTTTTGTTACTTTTGATTTTTTAGTATATTTTTTCCAACTCTTTTTTGAATTAGATGAGATTACTTCTATTTTTACTTTTCCCACACCTTTATGTACCATACCTAATTTTTTTGCAGCACCATAAGATAAATCAATATTTCGCGTATTATAGAAGGGACCACGGTCATTGATACGAACCTTTACAGAACGTTTATTGCGTAAGTTTGTTACTTTTAAAATTGTACCCATTGCATAGGTTCGATGAGCTGCTGTCATAGAGTACATGTTGTACCGTTCTCCATTTGCTGTTAGTCTTCCATGAAAAGGTTTTCCATACCAACTAGCTTTACCGTATTTGACATGACCTTTTTGGACATATTTAGGGTAGTATTTAATACCTCTGTCGACATACGATAAAATATTTATATCTTTAGCAGATAAAAAAGCTGTTGGTAAAAGTGAAAGTGCAAGGATGAACAAGACAATTTTTTTTAATTTCATAAAAGAAAAACTCCTATTTTAAAATTTAGGTGGAATTATATCGTTTTAAACTGTTATTAAAGAATAAATATTATTTTACCTTACATAAAATAGTTTAGGGTAGAAAAAAGTTCACTTTAGTCAAAGTGACTAAGCTTTACTTAGAAAAAAAACTAAACCCTTGAAAAAAAGAGAAAAATATATTATAATCCCATCATATTTTATAAATTAATTCAAAAGGAATATTAACGATGGCAAAACATCAGTTTCAAACAGAGATAGGTCAACTCTTAAAATTAATGACTCATTCACTTTACTCAAATAAAGAGATTTTTATTAGAGAGTTGATTTCAAACTCAAGTGATGCAATAGATAAATTTAATTATATGCAATTAACAGATGAAAAGTTCAAAGAAGAAAATTGGACAGGTCAAATAAATATTAATATTGATGAGAAAGATAACTCTTTGACTATAGGTGATAATGGTCTAGGAATGAATGAAGAGGATTTGATTTCTCATCTTGGAACAATTGCAAAATCTGGAACAAAATCATTTGTAGAGAGCTTAACAGGTGATGCTAAAAAAGATTCTAATCTTATTGGCCAGTTTGGTGTTGGTTTCTACTCGGTATTCATGGTAGCTGAACAGGTAGATGTGATTACTAAAAAAGCAGGCGAAGAGCAAGCATATATGTTCTCTACTGATGGTACAGGAGAGTTCGAGATTAAACCTGTGACAAAAGAGGAGCATGGAACAGTAATTTACATCAAATTAAAAGAAGAAGAGAAAGAGTTTTTATCAAAGTGGAGAGTAGAAGAGGTTGTAAAAAAATACTCTAACCATATTGCTTATCCAATTATGATGCACTTTACAGAAGACGAGACAACAGGCGAGGGCGATGATGCTGTTACTAAAAAAGTAAGAAAAACAGAACAAGCCAACGCTGCAACTGCTCTGTGGACTATTCAGAAGTCTACTCTTAAAAAAGAGGACTATATAGAGTTTTATAAAAGTCTATCTCATGGAGATGACGAGCCGTTAACCTACTTGCATAACAGAGTAGAGGGAGCAAATGAGTTTACAACACTTTTTTATATTCCTAAAACAGCACCAATGGATTTGTACCGTGCAGATTATCAATCGGGTGTAAAACTTTATGTAAAAAGAGTATTTATTACCGATGATGATAAAGAGTTATTACCAACCTATTTACGTTTTGTAAAAGGGATTATTGATAGTGAAGATTTACCACTCAATGTAAGTCGTGAGCTTCTACAGTCAAATAAAATTTTAGCAAATATTAAACAGAGTTCAACGAAAAGAATTTTAAAAGCGATTACAAAACTGAAAGGCGATGATGCTGTTGCCTTTACAGAGCAGTATAATAAAGTAATCAAAGAGGGAATCTTCCAAGACCATACCAATAAAGAGTTACTTCTTGATATAGTTAAGTACAAATCTTCTACAGAAGAGGGTATGGTTAGCTTTGCAGACTATGTAAGCCGTGGCGATTCTGAGAAAAAAGAGATTTACTATATTGCAGGAGAAGATGAGAAAGTACTTAGAAACTCTCCTCTACTCGAAGCGTATAAAAAAGCAAATATTGAAGTGCTTATCATGGATGATAAAGAGATTGATGAGATTGTTGCTCCTTCAATCGGTCAATATAAAGATTGGAATTTAAAAGATATTACTACCGTTGAAGCTCCTGATTCTAAAACCGAAGAAGAGAAAGAAGTTATTAGTAAAGAGTTTAAATCATTGACCGATAAAATCAAAGAGATTCTAGGCGAAGAGGTAAAAGAGGTTAAAACAACTTCACGTTTAACAACAAGCCCTTCATGTGTGGTAAAAGATGCCAACGACCCAATGGCTGGAATGGCTCATATGTTCGCACAAATGGGACAAGCAGTGCCTGAGACACCACTTATTTTAGAGGTTAATCCTGAACATGCTATGATTCAAAAGCTTGATAAGCTAGAGAATGAAGAGACCTTTGCCGATATGGCATGGATTCTTTTAGACTCAGCTAAATTGTCAGAAGGACTAGAGCCAAAAGATAAATCAGCATTTGCTTCGCGTGTTGCAAAAGTAGCAACATTGGCACTGTAGTAAATATTAATTTTTACTATTAAAAGATAAACTTTATGGTTTATTCACAGCTGTGAATAAGCTGTGAATAACTTAAAAGGAATATTGGTGAATAAACATATAAAAAAGATTTCAAACTATGCTATGATTGGTGGAATGAGTGCTGTAGTTATCGCAACATTAACAGGTTGTGGGAGCGACACACCAAAAGAAGAGCCTAAAGCAGAAGAGAAACCTGTTATTCAAAAAGAGGGTGCAACGGTTACGATTAAAGAGTCTTTAGCAAAAGATAGTAATCAAAGCACTTATAAGATTATTGATGAAGTTCCAAGTGTAACAAGCAGAGTTATTCTTGTTGATGTTAATGGAACAGAAAAGATTCTTTCTCAGGCTGAAATTGATAAACTTATTGCAGAAGAAGAGAAAAAAGTTGATGCAGGAACATCTGATTTAACAAAAAATCCAGATGAGGTAAAAGAGTCTGGTGGTTTAGGTCTAGCAGGAACACTGATGGCATCTATGGCTGCTGGTATGTTAGGGGCTGCATTAATGAATAAGCTTTCTAATAATCAAAACTACCAAAACAATAGAAGAGGAAGTTACAGCTCATCAAGTACTTATAGCCGTTCTCAAAACTCTTTCTCTAAAGCAAGAGCCAACAACGCTGCTGCAAAAGCATCAGGTGCTACAAAAAGAAGTGGATTTGGGAAAAGGACTCCTGCTAAAACCTCTTCATCAACAAGAAGTAGTGGATTTGGTGGTTAATTAATGAACTTAAAACCTATAAAAATACCTGATAATGAATTTTTAGAAGGCATAGGTTTCTATTGGCACACTGACCCTGATAGTACGCCATATGTGGCTTCTGAAATAGTAGAAATCACACCTGATGAAGCTGATGCCTATTATGAAGCATCAAACGAGCTTTATGAGATGTTTGTCGAAGCAGGGGAGTATGTGATTGAAAATGAACTTTTTCATGAGATAGGTATACCTTTTAATCTTATTGATGCAGTTAAAATGTCTTGGGATAATGATATTCACTGGCACTTATACGGTCGTTTTGATTTTGCAGGTGGAGTTGATGGAAAACCAATTAAGCTGATAGAGTTTAATGCAGATACCCCAACTTCACTTTTTGAAACTTCTATTTTACAGTGGGCAATATTAAAATTAAATAACATGGAAGAGTCTCATCAATTTAATAATCTATATGAGGCGTTGGGTGATAACTTTAAACGTTTAGTGATGATGGAAGACGATATTGAAGATTTTGAAAATCACTACGAGGGTTGGAAAATTTTATTCTCTTCTGTCAAAGGAA
The DNA here is from genome assembly GCA_964409295.1 of uncultured Sulfurovum sp. Taxonomy (GTDB): domain Bacteria; phylum Campylobacterota; class Campylobacteria; order Campylobacterales; family Sulfurovaceae; genus UBA1140. The sequence continues at coordinate 1,440 of CAYPCV010000162.1, read as the reverse complement.
ATGCCGAAGAAGAGAGTACCGTTAAACTTCTTCAAACTATTGCTAAAGAAGCAGGATTTCAAACAGAATTTGCTTATATGGAAGATGTGGAGTTCTCAGGAGAAGAGGGTGTTTTCTATAAAGATGTAAACTATGAATATTGGTTCAAGCTTTATCCTTGGGAAGATATTGGGATAGAAGAGAGTGATTTAGCAATGCTTCTTACTCAAATTATGGACAATCAAAAAGCAATTATTTTGAATCCAGCGTATACACTAATGTTCCAATCAAAAGCATTTATGAAGATTTTATGGGATTTATACCCAAATCATCCTCTACTTTTGGAAACCGATTTTGAACCTCTGCAAGGAATTGCCCAAGTAGAGAAAAAAATCTTTGGACGTGAAGGTGCAAATACCATTATTGTTGATGAAAATGAAAAAGTAATGGCAGAAACCGATGGAGAATACGGAGAGTTTGCCTCTATTTTCCAAGAGTATGTAGAACTCCCAACCGATTCTAAAGGAGACAGCTACCAAGCAGGTGTATTCTTTGCCTTCGAAGGTTGTGGTCTTGGCTTTAGAAAAGGTGGCTTGATTATGGACAACTACTCGAAGTTCGTTGGTCATAGGGTTGTGCAAAAATAATAACCTATCAAAAAACTTAGCAATCTGAATTGCTAAGTTTTCTTTTATAAAATCTCTCCTTATTCTATAATATCCCCCTTTGTCAAGACCACTTAGCCCAATACTCTTATTTTTATAACGTTTTATTCATACCTAATTTCATCTGCTCTAGTGCAAAGTGAATGAGCAAGATAGCGTTATTGACAATAATTCCTGAAAGCAACAGTTTATAGTTACTTTTTGGAGTTGCTCTTCTAGCTTTGCCATAATGTGTGAGATTGCCCCTTTTTCTCGGTTTCCGTAAATCTCTAAGGTGTAGTTGAGTCCATCTCTTGTGATGGTGCTTGGCTCTTTGTTGGAGTCTAGGGAGGCTATTTTGCTTAGGGGGATTTTGGCGATTTCAGCTCTAAGGTAGTTGGAAATATCCCAAATTGTCTCCTCTCGTTCATGTCTGTTGACATAGGTAGCCATGATTAAGATATGGTCAATCCCACTTCCACTACCAATACTCATCACTCCTGCTTCGCTTCCGATTGAGCCTGATGCTCTCAAAAGTTTCTCTCTGTCATGGTCGTACATGAGCTTGTTTATCTGCTCCATTACCTCTTGGGTTTGAGTGATTGGGAGGTTGGCATCGGTGGTTATTTTGATAGTTATTGCTCCTGTGTCCATAAGTGATTTATACTTAAATTTTGCTAAAAAGAATATGATTTTCATCATTTATTGTAAGAATCAAAGATATAATGTTTAAAAAGAAAAAAGGGAATGGATGTCATTTCAAACACCAATTACAATAAAAGAAGCTGTCGAAAATATAGAAAATAATAAATTCTTA
>CAYPCV010000161.1:0-10488 GCA_964409295.1 uncultured Sulfurovum sp. | reverse complement strand
CTTGGACTTAAAGAAGCTAAAGCTGCAGTTGAAGAAGCTCCAACAACTCTTAAAGAGGCTGTTTCTAAAGATGAGGCAGAAGAGTTCAAAAAACAAATTGAAGAAGCTGGTGCTTCTTGTGAGCTTAAATAAGTTTTATTTAAATCACACGTTTCAAGTGAGCTTTGCTCATTTGAAACATTAATATATTTCGACCCTTTCTTCTACTGCATTAGTAACAGTAGATTATAACTCTTGTGCTGCATTAGTAACAGTACAAAATCAAAAAGCCATTATCAATTATGATTTATTCAGATATAGCGATGAGCTATTGCGCAATAGTTTTTTTGTATATCTATACATTTAATTAACATAACATACTATAATAAGGTTCGCCCATGTTAAACTCTTTACACTCTGGAAATAGACTTCGTGTCAGTTTCGCTAAGACCCCTCAACAAATTGCTGTTCCAAATTTACTTCAATTACAACAAAAATCATATGATGACTTTTTAATGATTGATTCTAAAAACAGATCTGAATCAACCATTGAAAAAGTTTTTCGTTCAGTTTTCCCATTACATGATCATCAAAATAGATTATCTTTAGAGTATAAAGGTTCTGAAATTGTTCAGCCTAAATATACCATTCGTGAGTGTATGGAACGTGGATTAACCTACTCTGTATCATTAAAAATGAATATATCTTTAACCATCTGGAATCGTGATGAGAAGAGTGGCGAAAAACTTGATGCCAAAGAGATTAAAAATCAAGCCGTTTATGTAAGAGATATTCCACTAATGACTGATAGAACATCATTTATTATTAATGGTGTAGAGAGAGTTGTTGTAAACCAATTACACCGAAGTCCAGGGGTTATTTTTAAAGAAGAAGAGGCAACTACAGTTGTTAATAAACTTATCTACTCTGCACAAATTATCCCTGACCGTGGTTCTTGGTTATACTTTGAGTACGATGCAAAAGATATTTTGTACGCTAGAATCAATAAAAGAAGAAAAATTCCTGTAACTATTTTATTTAGAGCCTTAGATTACTCTAAAGAAGACATTATGAAACTCTTCTATGCATCAAAAGAGATTTTTGTAAGAGACAATAGATTTGTAACAAAATTTTCGGTTGAAGAGTTCTCTGGGCGTGCTCCGTATGAAATTCGTGATTTAAATGGAGATATTGTTGTTGCTGCTTCAAAACGTTTAACTAAGAAAAAAGCTCAAAAACTTATTGATGATGGATTAGAGTGGGTAGAGTATCCATTAGATGTATTAATTGAAAGACATCTTTCTCGTCCAATTATTGATCAAGAGAGTGGAGAAGTTCTTTATGATGTTGTAACAGGGATGGATGAGTTAAAACTCAAAAAGATTATTGATGCAGGAATAGAGTCATTTCATATTGCAAATGATTTGGCTGAAGGGTCAGATAACTCAATTATTAAATCGTTTATTGCTGACCAAGAGTCGCTTAGATTGCTTAAGCAGACAGAAGATATTGAAGATGAGAATGCTTTAGCTGTGATTCGTATTTATAAAGTAATGAGACCTGGCGAACCAGTAACTGCTGAAGCTGCTAAAAACTTTTTAAGACAACTCTTCTTTGACCCAGAGCGTTATGACCTAACCAAAGTTGGTCGTATGAAGATGAACCATAAATTAGGGCTTAATGTTCCTGAATATGTAACGGTTATGACGGCTGAAGACATTATTCATACCGTTAAGTATTTATCTAAAGTTAAAAATGGTTCTGGTCATATTGATGATAGAGACCACTTGGGTAACAGAAGAATTAGAGCCATTGGAGAGCTTCTTGGTAATGAGCTTTATAACGGTCTTACCAAGATGCAAAAAGCGATTAAAGATAAGATGACAACGCTTTCTGGGACGCTTGATGAACTTATGCCTCACGATTTAGTAAACTCTAAAATGATTACAAATACCATTTTAGAGTTCTTCTCATCAGGGCAGTTGTCACAGTTTATGGACCAAACAAACCCACTTTCAGAAGTAACGCATAAAAGAAGACTCTCAGCTCTTGGAGAGGGTGGTCTTGTTAAAGAGCGTGCAGGTTTTGAGGTTCGGGATGTCCACCCAACACACTACGGTAGAATTTGTCCTATTGAGACTCCAGAGGGTCAAAATATTGGTCTAATTAATACCTTGGCAACCTATGCAAAAGTAAATGATTTAGGATTTATTGAAGCTCCATATAACAAAGTTATTGATGGTGTGATTCAAGAAGAGATTGTCTATTTAACAGCAACTCAAGAAGAGGATTTGGTTATTGCACCTGCCTCTACTGAGATTAAAGATAGAACCATTGTTCATGACCTTATTGAAACACGTTGTAATGGGGAAATTCTTCTTAACGAGACTAAAAAAGTTTCACTGATTGATATTTCGCCATTGATGGTTTCAGGTTCAGCTGCTGCGTTGATTCCATTCTTGGAACACGATGATGCTAACCGTGCATTGATGGGTTCAAACATGCAACGTCAGGCTGTTCCTTTGCTTAAAACCGATGCACCAGTTGTTGGTACAGGTATGGAAGCAATTGTATCTCGTGATGCTTGGGAGTCTGTAAAAGCTAAAAGAGCTGGACGTGTAGAGAAAGTTGATTCTAAAAATATCTATATTTTAGGAGAAGATGATGGAGGTGTATTTATTGACCATTATCCAATGGAAAAAAATATGCGTACCAACCAAAATACGACATTTACACAATCTCCAACAGCAAAACTTGGCGATGTTGTAACAGCTGGTCAAGTGATTGCTGATGGTCCAAACATGGATATGGGAGAGCTTGCAATTGGTAAAAATATGCGTGTTGCCTTTATGCCTTGGTACGGATATAACTACGAAGATGCGATTATTATCTCTGAAAAGATTTTAAGAGAAGATACCTTTACATCAGTTCATACTTATGAAGTAGAGATTGAAGCTCGTGAGCTTAAGCATGGTACAGAAGAGATTACAAGAGATATTCAGAACATTCGTGAAGATGAATTAACCCATCTTGATGAATCTGGTATTGTTCAAGTAGGAACACATGTTAAACCTGGAATGATTTTGGTTGGTAAAGTTTCTCCAAAAGGAGAGATTAAACCAACACCAGAAGAGAGACTACTTCGTGCTATCTTTGGAGACAAAGCAGGGCATGTTGTTAATAAATCACTCTACTGTAAAGCTTCTATGGAAGGTGTTGTTGTTGATGTTAAGGTCTTTATCAAAAAAGGTCAAGAGCGTGATGCAAGAGCTGTTCAGTCTTATGAAGAGGAGAAAGCTGTTCTTGATGGAGAGCATCATGATAAACTCTTGATGATTGATAAAGAGGAACTTTTACGAATTGCTGACTTACTCTCTAAATCGACTCTTGCATCAGATGTAACGGTTGCAGAGGTTGAGTATAAAGCAGGAGATGCTATTCCTACAGAAGTAATTCTTGAAGTAAACCGTTTTGCATTACGATCGGTTGTTCTTTCGTATGACCACTCTATTCAGTCGGAGTATAATTCAACTAAGAATTACTTCCAAAGACAGAAAAAGAAGCTTAAAGATGCTCATGAAGAGAAGTTAAATATTCTTGAAAAAGATGATATTTTACCAAATGGTGTAACCAAGCTAGTAAAAGTATACATCGCTACTAAACGTAAGTTAAAAGTAGGAGATAAGATGGCTGGTCGTCACGGAAACAAAGGTATTGTTTCTAATATTGTTCCCGAAATTGATATGCCATATACCAAAGAGGGTAAAACTGTTGATATTATCTTGAATCCACTGGGAGTACCTTCGCGTATGAACATTGGACAGATTCTTGAAGTACACCTTGGTATGATTGCCAAAGAGCTTGGAGAGCAGATTCAAAGTATGTTTGATGAGCATAAAGAGACCATGATTAGTGATTTAAGAGCTAAAATGACAGAAATTGCTGATGTAGCAAAACTGATGAATGCCAAAGAGACCCTATCTAAAGTCAGTGATGATGAGTTATTGATTTATGCTCGTGACTGGGCAAACGGTGTTAAGTTTGGAGCTTCTGTATTCGAGGGTGCAAACTACGAAGAGTTTGATAAATTGTTTGAATTAGCTAAAATGGATACCGATGGTAAAACAGAACTTTACGATGGTAAAACTGGCGAAAAGATGCTAGAGAGAGTAAACGTAGGTTACATGTACATGTTAAAACTACACCACCTTGTTGATGAAAAAGTTCATGCTCGTTCAACTGGACCATACTCACTAGTAACTCAACAGCCTGTTGGTGGTAAAGCACTGTTTGGTGGACAGAGATTTGGAGAGATGGAAGTTTGGGCATTAGAGGCGTATGGTGCTTCTCATATTCTTAAAGAGATGTTGACCATTAAGTCGGATGATGTTGATGGACGTACACGAGCATACCGTGCGATTACAAAAGGCGAAAGCGTTCCAGAATCAGGTGTTCCTGAGACCATGTTCGTATTAACAAAAGAGCTTCAAGCACTTGGACTTGATGTAGATTTATTTGATAAGATAAAAGAAGAGGAGGTATAATGAGTGATTTTTTAGATGGTTTAGCACCAATTAACTTAACGACAGAAGAGAGACCAATGGATATTTATGCGATGCGTTTACGCGTTGCAAGTCCTGAGAAAGTACTGTCATGGTCGTATGGAGAGGTTAAAAAACCTGAAACCATTAACTACCGTACCTTAAAACCTGAAAGAGATGGACTTTTCTGTGCTAAAACCTTTGGACCTGTAAGAGATTATGAGTGTCTTTGTGGTAAATATAAGAAGATGCGTTACAAAGGTGTTGTTTGTGAAAAATGTGGGGTTGAAGTAACGACTTCAAAAGTAAGACGTAACCGTATGGGGCATATTGACTTGGTTGCTCCTGTTGCACACATTTGGTATGTATCTTCATTGCCATCAAGAATTGGTACACTTTTGGGTGTAAAAATGAAAGATTTAGAGCGAGTACTCTATTATGAAGCATACATTGTAAAAGAAGCAGGAGAAGCATGTTACGACTCTGAAGGTGCAACACCTTTGGCGAAGTATGATGTATTAAATGAAGAGCAGTACCAATCTATTGAACAACGTTTCCCTGACTCTGGGCTTGATGCACGAATGGGTGGAGAGATTGTTCAAGAGCTTTTGGCTGACCTTGACCTTGTAGATATGTTTGCAGGACTCAAAGAAGATATTTTAGCAACAAAATCAGAAGCTAAGAAGAAAACCATTGTTAAAAGACTTAAAGTTATTGAGGCATTCTTAAACTCAGGGAACAGACCAGAGTGGATGATGTTGACTATTTTACCAGTTATGCCACCTGACCTTAGACCTCTTGTAAGTCTTGATGGTGGTAAGTTTGCTGTTTCTGATGTTAACGACCTTTACAGAAGAGTTATTAACCGAAATCAGAGACTTAAAAGATTAGTTGAACTTGATGCTCCTGAGATTATTGTTAGAAATGAAAAAAGAATGCTTCAAGAGTCTGTTGATGCACTTTTTGATAACGGTAGACGAGGAAACTCTGTAAAAGGTGCAAATAAACGACCACTTAAATCACTTTCAGAAGTAATTAAAGGTAAACAAGGGCGTTTTAGACAAAACCTTCTTGGTAAACGTGTCGATTTCTCTGGACGTTCTGTAATTGTTGTAGGCCCTAACCTTAAGATGGATGAGTGTGGATTACCAAAAATTATGGCACTAGAGCTATTTAAACCACACGTTATGGCAAAGCTAGAAGATAGAGGTTACGCTACAACTCTAAAACAAGCTAAAAAAATGATTGAGATGAAAAGTAATGAAGTTTGGGAGTGTTTAGAAGATGTGGTTGATGGACATCCAATCTTATTAAACCGTGCGCCAACACTGCATAAACTCTCTATTCAAGCGTTCCACCCAAAATTGATTGATGGTAAAGCAATTCAGTTACACCCACTTGTTTGTGCTGCATTCAACGCCGATTTTGATGGGGACCAAATGGCTGTTCACATTCCATTGTCAGATGAAGCGATTGCTGAAGCAAAAATTTTAATGTTAGCTTCTATGAACATTTTGCTTCCTGCATCGGGTAAAGCAATTGCTGTACCTTCACAGGATATGATTTTAGGTCTTTACTACCTAACTTTAGAAAAAATTGATGTGGTTGGAGAGCATAAACTTTTTGCCAATGTTGATGAAGTTCTTATTGCTAATGAGCAAGGTGGTCTTGATTTAAATGCAAAGATTAGAACGGTTATTAATGGTAAGATTATCAATACAACAGCAGGTAGAGTTATCTTAAAAGCAATTATTCCTGATTATGTTCCTCAAAGTTACTGGAATAAAGTACTAAAGAAAAAAGATATTGCTGCATTGGTTGATTATATCTATGCACAAAGTGGTATTTCACATACTTCTGTATTCTTGGATGATTTAAAAGATATTGGTTTCAAATATGCAACCAAATCGGGTGTATCTATCTCTATCGATGATATTAAAGTTCCAGACGAAAAAGAGCCAACTGTTGTTGAAGCAAAAAAACAGGTTATTGAGATTCAAAAGCAGTTTGGTAAAGGTCTTTTAACAGAGCAAGAGCGTTACAATAAGATTATTGATATTTGGACAGATACCAATAACGAAGTGGCTTCTGACTTGATGGCTCTAATCAAAATAGATAAAGATGGATTTAACTCGGTTCACATGATGGCAGATTCAGGTGCTAGGGGTTCAGCGGCACAGATTAGACAGCTTTCAGGGATGAGGGGTCTAATGGCGAAATCGGATGGTTCTATTATTGAGACACCAATTACCTCTAACTTCCGTGAAGGTCTAAACGTACTAGAGTACTTTATTTCAACTCACGGAGCTAGAAAAGGTCTTGCCGATACAGCGATGAAAACAGCATCTGCTGGTTATTTGACAAGAAAACTGATTGATGTTGCACAGAATGTAAAAGTAATTATGCATGATTGTGGTACACACGAGGGTGTGGACGTTTCAGATATTAATGTTGGTAATGAACTTATTGAACCATTGGCAGATAGAGTTTATGGACGTGTAATATCACAAGATATTATTGACCCAATTACATCAGAAGTTCTTTTGAGTGAAGGTACAATGATTGATGAAGCGATGGGTAAACTTATTACTGAAGCAGGTGTACGTTCGGTAAATATTAGAACCTCTGTAACATGTAAAGCACCAAAAGGTATCTGTGCAAAATGTTACGGTTTAAACATGGCTGAAAACAAAATTGTTAAACGTGGAGAGGCTGTTGGTGTTGTTGCTGCTCAATCAATTGGAGAGCCAGGAACACAGCTTACTCTTCGTACTTTCCACACAGGTGGAACGGCAACTGCTGGTAAAGTAGAGCGTCAAGTCATTGCAAACAAAGAAGGGTTTATTCGTTACTACAACTTAAATGTTTACAGAAACTCTGAAGATAAATTATTAGTATCTAACCGAAGAAATGCTGGTGTACTTTTAGTTGAACCAAAAGTAAAATCGTTGACACGTGGTAAACTAACCATTGTTCATGCTCATGATGAAATTATTTTAACTGTACAACAAGGTGCAAAAGAGCAACGTTATACGATTAGAAAAGCTGATGTAGCTAAAACAAATGAACTTGCTGGTGTTGGTGGAAAAGTTGATGGTAAACTCTTTATTCCATTTAAACATGGAGAGATTATTGAAGAGGGCGATTCAATTATTGAAGTGATTAAAGAGGCTTGGTCAGTTCCAAGTCGAATACCATTTGCATCGGAACTCAAAGTAGAAGATGGAGCTCCTGTTACTCAGAATATTCATGCTGATGCAAAAGGTACAGTTAAGTTCTTCTTGTTAAAAGGAGACTTCTTAGAGAGAATTGAAAGTATTGAAAATGGTAAAAAAGTAGACGAAAAAGGTCTATTTGCTGTTATTGTTGATGATAATGGTAGAGAGGCTGCTCGACACTATATTGCAAGAGGTTCGATTATTAATATTGATGACGATACGCTTGTTTCAAGAGGTGATACTATTGCCAAAACTGCAAGTACAGACCAAGTTGTTATTGCAGAGTGGGACCCATACTCAGAGCCAATGATTGCAGAGTCTAATGGTACATTGAAGTTTGAAGATATTATTCCAGGTGTTACGGTTGTTGAACAGTTTGATGAGTTGACAGGAGAGAGTCGTTTAACGCTAAACGACTATATCCCAACTATGTATAACCCTGCAATTGTATTGGCAACTGATGATGGAGAGATTATCTCTTACTCTTTAGAGCCTAAAACATCTATCTTTGTTAAAGACGCTCAAAAAGTTGGTATTGCTGATATTTTGGCAAAAACACCAAAAGCAGCTCAGAAATCAAGCGATATTACTTCGGGTCTTCCAAGAGTATCAGAACTGTTTGAGGCACGTCGTCCAAAAGACCCTGCTTTAATTGCAAAATTAAACGGTTCAGTATCCTTTGGTAAGCCACTTAGAGGTAAAAAACGTATTATTATTACACCTGAAGTGGGAATACCTGTTGAGCAATTTGTTGATAAACAGAGAACCGTGGTTGTTAACGATGGAGATTTCGTTCACACTGGGGAAAAAATGACAGATGGAACGGTATCAAGTCATGATATTTTGGCAGCACTTGGAGAGAAAGCACTCTATGAATATATTGTTGAAGAGGTTCAAAAAGTATACCGTCGTCAAGGGGTTAACATCTCGGATAAACATATTGAAATTGTTGTTTCTCAGATGATGCGTCAAGTGAAAGTTGTTGATGGTGGAGACTCTAAATTTATTGATGCAGACTTGGTTTCTAAACGTAAGTTTGATACTGAAAATGCAAAAGTGATTAAGCTCTTTGGAGAACCTGCAATTGCAGAACCACTGCTTATTGGTATTACCCGAGCAGCTGTTGGTGCAGACTCTATTATCTCGGCAGCGTCATTCCAAGATACTACAAAAGTATTAACCTCTGCTTCTATTGCAGGAACAGTAGATATGCTTGAAGACCTTAAAGAAAATGTTGTTATTGGTCGTCTTATTCCTGTTGGAACAGGAATGGTTGACTTAGAAAATATTAAATTTCTTACAGCAGAAGATGCTTAATAGCATCTCTATATAGATACCTTTTAGGTATCTATAAAAGTATAAATATTTTTTAATTTAAAAAATAAACTGCTCAAAATCTCTCATTTAAAACATTTTTTAATCTTCTTTATCTTAAAAAAATAGAGCATAAAGTATATTTGGGTATAATATGCACCATTTTCTACATTTGAAACTCCCGAAAGTACGCCTAAACTACGTTTTTTCGGGACTTCCAAGTCCAGATTTTAATTCAAAAAATAAACAGAAAGGAATTGTATTGCCTACAATTAACCAACTCGTTCGTAAAGAACGTAAAAAAGTGATTAAAAAATCAAAATCTCCAGCCTTAGTAAACTGTCCTCAAAGAAGAGGTGTATGTACTAGAGTTTATACAACAACTCCAAAAAAACCTAACTCAGCTTTAAGAAAAGTTGCAAAAGTTAGATTGACATCTGGATTTGAAGTTATTTCATACATCGGTGGAGAGGGTCATAACCTTCAAGAACACTCAATCGTACTTGTACGTGGTGGTAGAATCAAAGATTTACCTGGTGTAAAATATCATATCGTTCGTGGTGCATTGGATGCATCTGGTGTTAACGGTAGAACAGTTGCTCGTTCTAAATACGGTACTAAAAAACCTAAAAAATAGTTAGCTTTTTATAGAATTAGTTAAAGATAGTGTGAGCTTTGAGATAAGCTTTAAGCAGTTTTTGTCAAATAACCTTAGGGGACAAAGATTGAGTAAATCAATAGTAAACGATTGAAGATAATAAGGAAATTATAATATGAGAAGAAGAAAAGCTCCCGTAAGACCAGTATTGCCAGATCCAGTACATGGTTCTAAAGTATTAACAAAGTTTGTAAATGCCGTAATGTTAGATGGTAAAAAAGTAACAGCAGAAAAAATTATGTACGCTGCGTTAGATAGAATTGAAGAGAAATCTGGAGAAAAAGGAATCGATGTATTCAATAAGGCAATGGATAACATTCGACCTGCAATGGAAGTAAAGTCTAGAAGAGTAGGTGGTGCAACGTACCAAGTGCCTATCGAAGTTAGACCAGCTAGACAGCAAACACTTGCTATTAGATGGTTAATTGACTCTGCTAGAAAAAGAAATGAGAGAACAATGGTAGAGCGTCTTTCAAATGAACTTATGGATGCTGCAACTGACAAAGGTTCTGCTTTCAAAAAGAAAGAAGATACATATAGAATGGCAGAAGCTAACAAAGCATTTGCACATTACAGATGGTAAGGGACTAAGTTATGGCAAGAACACATAAACTCGAAGACGTAAGAAATATTGGTATTGCTGCTCACATTGATGCAGGTAAAACAACAACTACAGAGAGAATTTTATTCTATACAGGTGTTGAGCATAAAATTGGAGAAGTTCATGATGGTGCTGCAACAATGGACTGGATGGAACAAGAGCAAGAGAGAGGCATTA
>CAYPCV010000160.1:0-7902 GCA_964409295.1 uncultured Sulfurovum sp. | reverse complement strand
TTGAGACCAATGTTTTCAGCTAAATTGGTATTAACCTCTACAATTTTTGCTTGAATATAGACTTGTGATTTTTCAACGTCTAGTTGTTGTACGGTATCGTAAATATTTTGATACTGTTCTGCACTTGCCAATACAATTAAAGCATTTCGCTCTATATCAGAAGCAATGACGGCTTTAGGTAAAGGTTTCCCCCCCTTTCCTATTGGTGCACCAGGTGCTAAATTGGATGCTCCTGTCATTTGGGGAACAATTTTTGTAAGAATTTTTTCCATCTCTTCAACGTTAGAATTATTTAGAGGAATAACATGCATTTTTTGTACATTTCCCTCTCCTTTTAGGTCTAACTGTTGGATATAGAGTTCAAGTTGTCGAATATTACGCTGTTTTCCTACTAAAATAATGGCATTAGAGCTAATATCTTGCATTACAGAAATCTTTTCAGAGATAATATCCTGAGGGAAAAGAGCTTTTGCCATGTTTTGTATATTGGCATAAATATCTTTAACACGAGCATTTTGTAAATGAATAATTTTACTCTGTTTTGCCTCTTTATTTTCAATCTTATCAATTAATGATTTTATTGATTTTAGAGTATGAGGATAAGCTGTAATGGCTAAAAGATTGTTCTTTTTAAAAGAGATAATTTTGGCACTTTTATGCAAAAGGGGTTTTATTTTTGTACGAATAACAGCTGCATTTACATTTGAGAGTTGAAAAACAACTGTTCTCATGGTTCCATCTCCACCTGAAACACTAGAAGTAACAGGTACTCCTTCGCCAGGTGCTGTAGCACTTTTAATTACGATATAGTAGCTTCCTTTATTGACCAAGGTCATTCTTTTGGTTTCTAAAATAGCTGTTGCCAAAGGGATAAGTTCCGATTTTTCAATTGGTTTATTAGAGACAAAGTTTATTTTTCCTTTAATCTCTCCATCTATTAAAATATTTTTACCTGTGACTTTTGCAACCATTTTAATAAAGTCACCAATATTTAAATTATTAAACTTTAAATCGACTTTTTCTGCATGGGCTTGAACCCCTAATGCCAAGATTAATCCCAGTGCCAGTTTATTGAATTTCATACTCTATATCCTCACTTTTACCATTTCTCTCAACGGTTAATGTTAAATTTTCTATATTGTTTATATCTCCATAGAGACCCATTACAGCTCCAATGTTATCTAGTTTTTCAGCATTAATTGCTGTGAGTAAATCTCCACGTTTAAGTCCAAGTTTTTCAAAATCACTACCTCGTTTAACGTAATTAATTTTGAATCCATTGAGCTTACCATTTACTTTATTTTCACTAATACCAATGTCTTTCCATATTTTTTTAGGGTTAGAAGTATATGCTGTTAGTAGATTACGATTAACTACTTTTATTCCATTTGTTTCTATAATATCTTGACTTACTTTAGTCTTTTTTCTGTTTGGTTTTGGGGCTTGGCTCTTTGTAATTTGACTTCCTATAGTTTTTGTTGCACTTAGTGTCAGTTTAAACTCTTTTGTATTTTTTGTAAACAGTGCATAGTCTGAACCTGCTGATTTTAAAACAAAACCATCAATCTCTTCACCTTTACTTAGTACGGATGTTTTTCTACTTTTTTCAACAGTTACAACCAGTGTATCTAATGCATTATAGAGGGCAATAAGTTTGATTCCTCTCATTGAACTAAGTTGTTTTTTGGGACGCTTTTTAATGATAGGTGCAATTACAGCTGAATCATTACTAAGTCGTACTCTATAGTAGAGTGCTTTTGTTTTTACCTTTGGATTAAACTCTTCTCCTGAATTAGGTAAGAACATCAATGAGACTGTTATCCAAATAATTTTAACCAATAAGATAATGGATAAGAAGAATATAAGGCTTGAAAAGAGTTTTGGACTAATAATTTGTTTCATATTCCCACTCTCCTTTTTTATCTTTTTTTAGAAATTTTTTAAAGGCTTTAATCTCTTTTGCTACAGGGAATCGAACTAAAATATCTCTGTTAGCAAGTGCAATATTCCCCTCTACTACTCCGAATGAACCTCTTCCATTTAATATTATGTTTAGTGGATTAGCAATAGAGTATTCAATGTTAATCTCTTCAATACTTTTAGGAGCAACATTATGCATCGCTTTATTAATATGGATATTGTTAACCGTTAAACTATTGTATAAAAAGAAAATATTAAGTTCCAACTCTGAAACTTCTGCCATTTTTGCACCTTTAACATACACCTCTGCATTTAAAAGTTTAACTCCAAACCATGTATCTTTAATAGTTTCATTAGAGATAATAATATCATTTTTCTTTAACTCTTTTTCCAAAAGATAGTATAATTCTTGTTTAGGAGCAAGTAGCCATAAGAGTAAAATTGATAGAAAAAAACCACCAATAATTCGTTTTACCATTTGCATGTGAACTCCATTGTAAATTTATTTTTACTACTCTCTTTTATTTGAAGTTTCAGGATTTGTATGGGCATATTTAGTAATTTATTACTTATTTTATTTAAATCATTGGTCGTTAAATTGATATATGAAACGGTTATTTTAGAAGATTTCTTAGAAAATAGCTTGATTTTAGAAGCAGGGACAATCGTTTTAAAAATTTTAACTTTATTGGCGATACCTTTACTTTTCCACTGTTTTTTATAGCTCTCTATTTCTACAATTTCTGAAATCTGTTTTTGGATAACTGCTTTATTCTCCTCTACATAACTAGTTGCTGAAAGTTTGTAATAGAATGCAAAAAGAGCAAAAAGAGCAGAAATAAAAAGAATAATTTCATTTCGATAACGTTGAAGGGTCATTAAATTCATAAGGTTTTCTCTACTTTCACATCCAGAGAAGAGCCTGAAAATTTAAATTTTTTATTAAGAGCATGTTCTTTGATTTGTTGAGTGATATTTCTATTACTTGTTGTAATCTTAGCTTGAATTTTATCTTTTTCTATGGTTAATAGTTTAAGTTGACTTTTATTGGATAAAAATTTAGAAATATCTTTGATTGCTTGTCTTTTTGCACGCTCTTTTTTATCAATAGGTGTATATTTTGTTAAGATACTTTCACGAGCTAAAGAGCTGGTATATCTTGGATTTTCATCGAGTAATTCGGTTAGTTTAGCGTTGTCCTTAGATATAGAACTTTTAATTCTAGTACCTTCAAAAATAGAGATACCTCCTAAGATACAGAAGATACTGCTAAGTAGAACAGTCTCTTTTAATGAGATATATGAGTTTAGTGAAGAACCCATGGTTACTCCACCTTTTAGTTTAAATGAATTCATATCCAAGGTACTATATTCTACGCTAGGATTCATAATTTGTAGAGGTACAAGGGTCACAATCCCATCAATATTTTGAAGAATATTCTTTTCATCTAAAAGGATAGGCTGTTGTAGCTTATCAACAAGTTGTTGAGCAAAGTATATTTTTGAAACACGATGCTTATCTATACCCACACTCTCTAAGAAACTATCTATCTCCTCTATATTATATGCAAAAAAACACCAAGAATTATCACATTTATAGACATGATATTGGTACTTATTTTTATGGTCTAAATAATCATCAAATAGTGAGCCTGCAATCTGTTTTACTTGGTAGCTGAATTTTAAATCCAACTCTTCACGAATAAATGTATAAAATTGTGGTGTCAAAATGATGTCAATAGAGCTTTCTAGCGATATAATCTTCTTCATTCTTTTATGAATTAATAGTTTATTATTACTCTTTGCCGTTAAATTCAAAATTGGCACTCCTTCCTTCAATATAATCAAAATTAAATTTGTATAGCCCATCTTGGTAGGCATATCTCTGTTCACAATGCATTGCATTGAGTGCTTTTGTAGAGTAAATATCTTTATTTACAGGAGCAACAATTGAGTTCTCTTTTAAAAATGATGCCAAGGTACTCTCTCCTTCTCTCCATGAGTCTAAAACAATCTCAATTGGAATATCAAAGGCAATAGAGATAAGCTCTGTTGTCAAGTAGACCCCATCTATTTTTGTCTTTGGATAAACTTGTGTAAATGAGAAATAACGCTCCCATGGAACCAATAAAACTTTTTTATCATCGTAAAGTAAACGATAATTTGTTAGAACTCTATTAAATTGTTGTTGCGATACAATACCCTTTTGCTGTGTTATTCGAGGGGTATAGTCTTGATTTTGGCTACGTTCTCCTGTAATCTCTTGCATAATGAGTTCTTCTAACTCGTTTGGCTCTTTAATTGAATATTGCTCCATAACCATGGTCAAAACATCTTTGGCTAAATTATTTCTCTCTTCCTTTTTCCAAACAAACTCTTTATCTAACCAATTGATTGGAACAGCTTTTAATAATGGTGTACAAATTAAAGTTAGATTAAAACCACTCTTTGTATCAGCTAAGACAAGAGGCATTGTATATATTAATTTTAATTTTTCAGAATTATTTTGTTTTTTAGGAAAAAAACGTTTTAACACCTTGACTGTATCTTTATAAAGTAAGTCCCCTTGTATAATCGCTGAAGTTCTCCCTGCATCTTTTTGTACTTTTTCTAAATAGCTAAATGAAACAGCAATGATAGACATAATCGAAGCAATGACCATTAACGTTATAAAAAGTGCTATACCTCGTTTTCTTTTATCCATAATAAAGCTCAATTCAAGTAAAATCTACATCATTATAACGAACTTTAACTAAGGATTTTAATTATGACCGAGCATATAAAGCTAAAAAGAGAAAAAAAAATAGATTTAATAAAATTTAAAGAAAATGATTTAACTATCAAAATTAAGCATACACGAGAAACAACAGTAAAAAAAGCTTTTTCACTTTTGGAGTTACTTGTTGTTATTTTGATTCTTGGTATTTTAGCGGCAGCTGTTGTTCCCAAAGTTGTAGGGGCAGGAGATAAAGCAAAAGTAGACTTGGTCTGTGTTAATATGAAAGGTGCGGCCAATGCTCTTAAGATGTTTAAACTTGATAATGGAATGTACCCTGAAACGGAAGAGGGATTTCAAGCCTTACAATCAAATCCTGATACTGATAAATATTCAAACTATGCTTCATCAGCATATTTAGAGAATTTACCAAAAGATTCATGGGGTGCAAAAATGGTCTACATAAAGACAGGTAACAGTTTTGATATTATCTCTTATGGTGCTGATAAAAGAGAGGGTGGCTCTGATGAGTATGCTGATATAAAGTACTCTGGCTGTAATAAATAAAGATGCAAGCAACAAGACGTTCAGGATTCTCCCTTTTAGAACTTATTGTTGTTGTTATGATTATCTCTTTGGTTGGTTTTTTAGTCTTCTCTTCGGCAATTAAAGAGCAGAAGAAAACAGAGGTTTTAGACCCAACTACTCTTCAAAAAACCTTTCGTAACTCTTTTAAAGGTCAAGGAGATGTAGAACTTTTCTGTATCAATAAGTGTAAAAATTGTTACGTTATTAAAGGTAAAGAGATTGCTGACTATGATGGTGGTATTGACTTTGGAAAAGATGTAGAGATACATCTGCTTGACAAGGATAACCATTTGGTTCATATGGATGAGTTGGGACGAATAAAAGATAATAAGATTTGTCTGCGTTATCATCTTTATCCTAATGGAAGTACTACGCAGATGATTATTACAAATAATCAAGGTATCTATTACCTACCTAGTTATTTTGGAAAAGCACAAAAAGTGAGTGATATAGAAGATGCAAAAGAGCTATGGATAAAAGATGAATACAATTTAAGAGACAGTGGTTCTTATTATTAAGGAAAAAAGATGAATAAACAAGCATTTACTTTAATAGAAGTTATTATGTCGGTTATTATTGTCTCTATTGTGGTTATGGGTGCAATGCAAGTACAAGAGCAAAATTCAGACATGGCAACCTATCTTTTAAAACGTGGAAATTCTGAATTGGATAATTCTCTTTTTTTGACGGAAAAGGTGCAACGTTACTCAAAAGATAAAAAGAATGCTTATGATATGTTGGTAGATGAATTTTCTATTAAAGAGTTTGAGAGTAGGGATATTTTAAAAAAGATAGAGAAAAATATAAATACCACTGAAGCAGAAGCTATTCCTGTTGGGGCAACCGAAGATGGCCCACCAATGTTTGTTTTTTATTCTAGCGAAATATTGCTCAATGGAAACTATCCTGCACGTTATTATACGTTTAAGTAATAGCCTCTTTTCTCAAAAGTATCATAAATACTTCAAATAAAAAGAGATACTCTCTTGTATCTCCTCTAAAATCAAAACCTCCTAACCATCCCAAAAATTTTCTTTAAGTCAAATTCCAAATAGGTTTTTTTAATTGCCAAATTCCACTCTTTTTATCCCAAAGATGAGGAGTTCTAAACTTCTCAATAGTATCATAATATTCTTGCAGTGTTATACCCATATAATCACAACAATCATTAATATACTGTTTTGGAAACTCTCCATCAAATCTTTTTATTAATGCAATACCTTCCTCTCTAGTTATATCACCATTTCTTATCTCTTGAGCCGAATCATATGTAGCACGACCAATTCCAAACTTAATATAAGTAGTATGATAATGTAACCAATCAATTTTATCATCAAATGAACTATATTTACTAAAACTCCCCTCTGTTCTATAAATATTTGGCATAAAATCACTATTTTCTACAGAATAATAATATACATCTTGTGGATGCCATTTGACATAATATCCAAGATAATGCACCTCGGTAGCAGTTTTTTCTATACTATAAGGATTTACAGGAAAATATGCTTCTAAATCTGATAGTTTAAATCCATAATCATCTATTAAATCTTTTGCAGGTATTCCACCTAAAATTAAATCTTTTATACTAATTTCTGCACTATAATATTTAGGATTTCTAGTTGGTTTTTCATTATCTTGAATATTATTTCCATATTCTGCTTCATTTTCTCCAAAAATCACAAGTGGTATATCTAAAAGTACGGATAATTTAGGAGCAAGATTTTTTTGTCCCAATATGAAAGGTTGAAATGGATGACCAAGATTTAGAAAAGCATTTTTTGTTAAAAATCTATGAAGTTTTTTATTTTGATTATATGTATAATTTGCAAAACCACCGTTTAGCCATGCATCAAAATTTTGTCTACCAATATTCGTATATAACGCAGGTGGCCAGGTAATAAGTATGGGATTCATATTATATTTATATTTTAAAATATGTGCAGCTTGTACACTATCTTTACCTCCACTACCAGGTATAATAACATCATATCTTCCGTCATATCTTCTAAATTGATTGCAAAGTTCCTCTAGCTCTTTTGCTCTTTCATCCCAATTTATTGATTTCTTCATTTCTGCATATCTACATGCCTCACAAATACCATTTTCCCCAAAAGCTAATGTTCTTTTTTTTTCACCTTCTTTTTGTTTAAATTCTACTGTAGATGATGGTCTTTGGTTATTCATAGTACATTTTTTACAAAATTTTACTTCTAGGGGCAACCCATATTTACCAAGTAATTCACTCATTATAATTCCCCTCGTAAATCAATAAAATTTTTAAACAGCCTTATACCTGCTTCTCTACTTTTTTCAGGGTGAAACTGAACTCCATATATATTATCTTTTTTTATAGATGAAACAAACTTATGTCCACTATACTCACTTAAAGAAGATATATCAGTATAGTTTACAACCTCAAAAGAATGCATAAAGTAAAACTCTTCATCATCTAATCCTTGTAATACTTTATTGTTATTAACTATTTCAATAGTATTAAATCCTACATGAGGTATTTTAGCATTTACAAGCATAGGTTTTACTTCTGCTTGAATAAAATTTAAACCTTTAGTTGTACCGTACTCAAAACCTAATGTAGATAAAATTTGCATTCCTAAACAAATACCAAGTATAGGTTTATCATTCATTTTTAATACTTCTAAAAAACCATTATTTTCT
>CAYPCV010000159.1:0-4503 GCA_964409295.1 uncultured Sulfurovum sp. | reverse complement strand
CGATATTGAGCAATGGGAATATTTAAAGCTTGAATTTTTTGGGAGAGTTCTACTATAGAAAGCCCTCGTTTAACGAGAGCTTCTTTGTCTAAAAGGGCATAAATCATCTCTAAGCGTTTTGAATCTTTGGATTATCATCTAAAAAGAGTTTTAATAGACCATGAACCGTATCTTTCATATCGTTTCTATCTACAATCATATCAATAAGACCATGCTCTAATAAAAACTCTGAACGCTGAAAACCTTCTGGTAAATCAACACCAACAGTCTGTTTAATAACCCGTTGACCTGCAAACCCAATCAATGCACCTGGTTCAGCAATAATAATATCACCCAACATTGCAAAAGAGGCAGAAACACCACCCATAGTTGGGTCGGTTAATAGAGAGATAAAAGGGAGACCTTTAAGATGTAAACGGTTTAAGGCTGCTGAAGTTTTACTCATTTGAAGTAATGAAAAAGTACTCTCTTGCATTCTTGCACCACCCGATGCAGATACAATAATAAATCCACATTTTTTCTCGATAGCACGGTTAATAGAACGAACAATTTTTTCGCCTTCAACAGAACCTAAACTTCCACCCATAAAGGAGAAATCAAAAATAACCAGTTCCGTCTCCATACCATGAATAGTACAAGAACCCGACACAACAGAAGAGGTTTTACCTGTCTTAGCTTTTGCCTCATCCAAACGTTTTTTATACGATTTCTTATCAATAAATTTTAAAGGGTCAATAGGAGCTAAAGAGGAATCATACTCTACAAAAGAGCCTTCATCACAAAGAACCTCTTCACGTTTTTTAGCATTAATTCTAAAATGGTGGTTACATTTGGGACAAACATTATGCTTGGCTTCCACCTCTTTATAATACATAAGTGCCAAACATTTAGGACACTTAATCCAACTGCTTCGTTCATCCTTTGTAGTCTCACTGTTTAACATGCTAGAAAAAAGATTGGCAAAGTTCATTTCATACGCTCCGATTATTTTATTACGAGAATAATACCATAATCGGCATCAAGAGTGACTAAGTTTCTGATAATTAATCGCATCTTTTAAAGATTAAATCAAAAAAAGAGGAGGCTTATTCCCCTTTTTTATCCGTTAAAATAGTTGGTTTTACACCTCTTGGTGCAACCATCCAAAATTTAGAAACTTCAGACCTCCAAGCCTCTAAAATAAACTTCGCTTGCTTACTTCCTGTCTTTTTATAATAGTCTCTTATCAATGCTTTTAACTCAAACATTTCGGTATCCCACTCATCTGTATCAATTCTTAGTGGTTCAACTAATTCTGGGTTAATTTTTTCATAGAATCCACCTTCACAATCGTAAACAAAAGCTCGTCCACCTGTCATACCTGCACCAAAGTTAATACCTGTTTTACCAAGAATAACCACTGTTCCACTGGTCATGTATTCACAAGGATGGTCTCCTGTTCCCTCAACTACAGCAATCGCACCCGAGTTACGAACAGCAAAACGCTCTCCTACTTGACCATGAACATAAAGTTTACCACCTGTTGCTCCATAAAGACAGGTATTTCCACCTAATGAGAAATCTTTACCTGCTTTATCGGCAGAGATAACAATGTTTCCACCGTTCATACCTTTACCAATGTAGTCGTTACCTGCACCTTCGATATTAATATCAATACCCTTTGACATAAATGCACCCAACGATTGACCTGCTGTACCTTTCATATTAAGAGTAATCGTTCCATCAGGAAGTCCTACATTTCCATAAAGCTCTGCAATCTCTCCAGAAATTCTTGTTGCAAAACTTCTATTTAAGTTAGAAATCTCTTTATTAAGCACAATAGGAGTAGATGGGTCTTTAATGGTCTCCATTAACTCTGCAAGAATCTCCTGCTCATACTCATTTTGGTCATAAGGCTCGTTAAATGGTACTTGACAAGTGTTCTCTCCATCTAATTTATAAAGAAGCTCTTCAAAGTTAAACTTTTTAGCAAACTCATCATCAATCACTTCTAGTAAATCATTTTTACCAATAATCTCTTCAAGTGATGTATATCCAAGCTCTGCAAGAATCTCTCTAATATCTTCAGCAACCAGTGTAAAGTAGTTAATAACTTTTTCAACATTACCTGTAAATCGCTCTCTTAAGTGTTTATCTTGTGTTGCAACACCCACACCACATGTATTTAAGTGACAGATACGAAGCATAATACAACCAACAAGAACCAACGCCCCTGTACCAAAGGCGTACTCTTCTGCTCCAAGAATCGCGGCTTTTACAATATCAAGACCTGTTTTCAGTCCACCATCTGTTTCAAGTGTTACTTGACCTCTAAGGTTATTGGCTTTAAGTGCATTGTGTGCCTCTATCAGTCCAAGCTCCCAAGGGTTACCTGCAAATCTAATTGAACCAATTGGAGCAGCCCCAGTACCACCATCTGCACCCGAGATAATAATCTTATCTGCATACGCTTTTGCCACACCCGCAGCGATTGTTCCAACACCTGCTGTTGATACCAACTTAACGGCAACTCTAGCTTTTGGATTAATCTGTTTCATATCAAAGATAAGTTGAGCCAAATCTTCAATAGAGTAAATATCATGATGTGGTGGTGGCGAAATCAATGTTACACCTGGTTTTGTAAATCTAAGCTCTGCAATCAATGGAGATACTTTACTTCCTGGTAACTGTCCACCCTCTCCTGGTTTTGCACCTTGTGCCACTTTAATCTGAAGCTCTGTTGCAGAACGTAGATATTCAGGAGTAACACCAAATCTACCTGATGCAATCTGTTTAATTGATGAATTCTTCTCTGTACCATAACGTGATGGATGCTCTCCACCCTCTCCAGAGTTTGATTTAGCACCAATTCTATTCATTGCTACAGCCAACGTCTCATGTGCCTCTTGTGAAATAGACCCCATTGACATCGCAGCCGTTGAGAAACGTTTAAAGATTTCAGATATAGGTTCAACCTCATCAATAGAGATAGACGTTCTATTACTCTTTAACTCATAAAAGTCACGAATAAATTTCTTATCTCTCTTATTGACAAGTGTTTTTACTTTTTCATAATCCTCTTTACTTCCTGTCTCTGAAGATTTTTGCATTGCAGAGATAGTAGGTCGAGAGAAGTCATGGAACTCTTCGCCTCTTTTATACTTATAGAATCCACCTTTATAGAGAGCATTCTTCTTACCCTCAAAAGCATCAGTATACGCACGTTGATGATTTGTATTCAGACGAGCATCAATATCACTATAATCAAGACCTGTTAAAAGGGCAAAGCTCCCCTCAAAACACTCATCTACAATCTCTTTACTCAATCCAATAACATCAAAAAGTTTTGAGTTTCGATAAGAAGAAATCGTTGCAATACCCATTTTAGACATAATTTTTAAAAGACCTGCACCCATTCCTCTTCTGAAACGTTTTAGTATTAATTTCATATCAGCACTGTTTTCAGCCTCTAGCTCTTCTACTGTATAATATAGAAGGTAAGGGAAAATTGCCGTAGCTCCATAACCAAGCATACACGCTGCTGAATGAGGGTCAAATACCTCTCCTGTCGCAGGAACAACACTTGTTAAATGACGTAGATTATTTCTCAAAAGCTCTTGATTTAAACGCCCTACTACCATTAACATTGGAAGTACTTTATTTTGTGCATTTAATCCACGGTCATCTAAAACAATCGTTCTAATACCATTATCACGAACATCAGCCATAATTTTTTCAACCAAGCTATTTAGCGTTGCTTTTAAATCATTCTCATACGTTGTGCTGTATGAACCCAATTTATAAGAAGCATCATACTTTTCATTCCCTTCTGTTCCAAACTCAAAAAGCAGTGCAAACTTCTCTTTTGACATCACAGGAAGAACGGTTTTTAATCGTTTTGCATGCCCCGAACCATCTGCCAATATATTTTGAACCTCTCCAAAACCAACATTTAGACTCATAACCGTCTTTTCACGAATTGGGTCAATAGGAGGGTTAGTAACCTGTGCAAATTTCTGCTTAAAGAAATCGGTAAAGTTTCTCTGCTCATTTGAGAATGCTGCAAGTGGAGTATCATCTCCCATTGCACCAGTGGTCTCTTTACCTTCAGCTACCATTGGTCGAATAACTTCTCTCATAAGCTCCAATGTATAGTTAAAGTAACGCTGTTTCGCTTCCATATCTTCTTTGTTAACAATTTCTTTCTCTACCGATGTATCAGGAACAAACTCTTGAAGATACGACATATTGTCTCCAAGCCATTTACAATATGGATTTATTCCTTTGATATAATTATCAATGTCATCTGTTTTTAGAACTTTACCATATTTGAGGTCAATACCAATCATCTCTCCTGATTGAAGTCTTCCTCGCTCAACAATCTCCTCTTCAGGTATCTCTAAAACACCATATTCAGAAGCAATCAATAATCGATTGTCTTTGGTTCTAATATATTTAGAAGGTCTTAGACCATTTCTATCAATAACACAACCAATAAAACGACCATCAGTCATAGAAACAGCA
>CAYPCV010000158.1:0-5135 GCA_964409295.1 uncultured Sulfurovum sp. | reverse complement strand
GCTTGAAAATCAAAATCTTTAATGAGAATTTGGGTGTGTTGAGGTACGGTTGACATGGTTTATCCTTGAAAAATTTAATTTTCAAGAGTCCAGTTACCAACATCTCTTGATAAACAGGAAAAAAACAGCACCTTTAAAGGCAGTCTTAACCGATAGACTGATAAAATTCTATCAGCCTAGGTTAGAAACAGAGTGGTTGGTTTGATTGCTTCACTGGCTCTGTTTCGTTTCTTTCTTGTTTTTATTCCCACATTCTATATCAAACTTTCTTAGAGAACAATTAATTATTTAAATTTTTTTATGTTGGGTTTTATGGGGTGAACCCTAAAAAAATAGGGACAATAATTAATTATTTTTAAAGCGATTTGTTTAAATCTTTTTTAGGAGAATAATTAGTTATTGAGCCTATTTTTTTAGGGATAGGTATCTATTTCTATTTCTACTATTTTTTTGGGTTTTCATGGGAAAACACGAAAAAACACCCCGAAAAAACACCCCTGTCGTTGAATATCCACTTTTTATAATACGACTGCTATCATTCCAAATTTTCAATTGAGTAATGCAGATGAGCCTAAAATGAAATCTACTAAAAAACTCCACAAATTTTAAATTTATAATGATAAAAGTGGAGATTCAACGGCAGGGGTGTAGATTCAACAGCAACGCCATAAGTTTTTTGATATGGTGTTGCTTTAACTTAAATTAAGAGTTTTATACTCCTATTTATCTTTAATAATCTTTTATGGAATCGCAGGAGCCTCTATCTTTTTGACATCAGTTTGTAGTTTTCATTTAGTTTTGTATCTTTTGATAAATCAAATAACATGGTTAACTCCTTTTTTTCGAGGCATTATATCCACAAAATGATTATCTCTCTTAGCTTATTTTACTATAATTTTCTACTTTTGGGAAGATTGGATTTCTGGGAGGATTACCTTTTCATCTATTAGCAATACACTTCAATAATTTTTTATCAAAAGTCCTAACTTCATCATTTTTAGAATATGCACATAATAGAGCATCTACAAAATCTATATTTTTATCAACAAAAATTATTAACGCCTCAATCGCAACATCATCCAAGGAGTTAACATTCCCTTGACTAAGCAGTGTTATTAACTTCAAAGATATTTCCCTCTTTGGAATCTCATATATCCCACCCAAAACATAAATAACTTCGGCTAAAACTTCATGAGAGATAAACACCTCTTCATTCATAAGAGTCTCTTCGGCTATCTCTGCCATCTTCTCATTATCATTGACAAAATACCGAATAATATAGTTCGCATCAACCCTAATCATTCATCCCTCTTTTATACTTTTCCAAAACATGATTTTTCCATGCGTCACTCTCCAAAAGCTGTTTTTGTGGGTCTGCATAACTTTGGAAAACTCCCCTCAAACTTCTATTCTCAACAGATTTTTTTGAAGCAACAGTTGGCTTTGTCTCATGTGATATATTAATAAGATTTTTTGGTAGATTTTGTAAAAAAAATAGTATATGCTCATATATGCTATTACTAACTTCAATTCTAAGTGTCTGCATTATGACTCCTTTTTAGTAAATTATATCAAAAATAGATTAATGGGTAGATATATTGACTTTTTTACATTTTTTAGGCATAGGTTACTATTCTATACGTAATTTATTTACCTTTTTAGGTATAAGTTTCTATTTTTTATTAACATACGCTCCTACTTTTTCTCTCTGCTCTTTTGTCAATACATTTTGAACCTCAATAACACACTGAAGATGTGCTTTAGTAAGCTCTGCTTTTTTTGAAGCAATCTCATCAACAAGCTTTGACATCTCATCAGAGACTTTTGTTTGATTTCCCTCATTGCTTTCAAGTAAACCAAGAAGCTTCAACTCCAAATCCTTAATTGCTTTAGCACTCTTTAAAATAGCAGGTTTTTTATCTTTTTTCATCTGAACTAATTTGGCTATCTGCTCTTTGGTTAGACCCAAGGTTGAACTCTCTGGATGGTGCAATACCAAACCAAGTGCGAATGGAAGGTTTTTTGGAATAAGAAAATACTCTTTTGGGAAATTTTCATGTTTGTTAAATGGGCTTACCTCACCTGCAATTTTTTCAATTTTTGCTCTCATCGCCTTTTTGTCAAGAGGTATATTGGCTTCTGCCATAAGTAGTGATGTTAATCCTAGTGCTAATGTCAATGTTATGATTTTTTTCATAATTTGTCCTTTTTAATTTTGTGTTATGATAATAATAAAATAATCTTAAAATCAACTAGTTCATCTTAATGTAATCCTCTAACCAAAACTTAATAAACCTCTGCTATACTTCTATAAAACAAAACAGGAGAATTATATGAACTCAATTCATAACAATGTAACTATCTTTACTCAAAGTAGTACTCTTCTTCTGCTTCTTTCACTTTAACCAAAATTTTTCAGACACAACAGATTTTAGCTTTTTAATTAATCCTATATAGGATAGAATTAGACAATTTTTATGTACTCACTATAGAGTACACTTTTATGAAATAAAGGGAAACATAATGAGTATAGAGACTATTAAGATATTTGACACCACATTAAGAGATGGAGAGCAGAGCCCAGGGGCTTCGATGAATACTGAAGAGAAGATTCAGATTGCTATTCAGTTAGAGAAGTTGGGGGTAGACATTATTGAAGCAGGGTTTGCTGCTGCGAGTCCTGGGGATTTTGATGCTATTTCTAAAATAGCACAGCGTGTTGAAAATTCGACCGTCTGTTCTTTAGCAAGAGCAATTGATAGCGATATTAAATCGGCAGGAGAGGCGATAGCAAAGGCGAATATGAAGCGTATTCATACTTTTATTGCTACCTCTAGCATTCATATGGAGTATAAGTTAAAAATGACCCCTCACGAGGTTATTAAAAGAGCTGTACGGGCTGTGAGTTATGCACGAGAGTTTGTGGATGATGTAGAGTTTAGTTGTGAAGATGCAGGGCGTAGCGATATTGGATTTATGAAAGAGATAAGTGACGCTGTTATAGAAGCAGGAGCAAGCACCATTAATTTACCAGATACGGTAGGGTTTAGATTACCATTTGAAATTGGAGAAATGGTACGAATTATGAGTGAATATACCAAAGATAGAGCGATTATTTCTGTACATAATCATAATGACTTGGGCTTAGGTGTTGCTAACTCTTTAGAGGCTGTGGTCAATGGTGCAAGACAGGTTGAGTGTACGATTAATGGTTTAGGGGAGCGAGCAGGTAACGCCGCGTTGGAAGAGATTGTAATGGCATTGAAGACGCGTAAAGATGTTTTTTCAGACTTTAAGACTAATATAAATACCAAAGAGATTTACCCTGCTAGTCGTTTGATAGCTAATATTACAGGAATTGAACCACAACCAAACAAAGCGATTGTGGGTAAAAATGCTTTTGCTCATGAGAGTGGGATTCATCAAGATGGTATGTTGAAAAATCGTGAAACGTATGAGATTATTAGCCCAGAAGATATTGGATTGGTCAAAGATGATACCTTGGTTTTGGGAAAACACTCTGGTCGAGCTGCGTTTAAAGACAAATTGGCAAAGTTAGGGTTTACTTTACAAGATGATGCGTTAAACGCTTCGTTTGCACGCTTTAAAATCTTGGCAGATAAGAAAAAAGAGATTTACGATGATGATTTACGAGCCTTGGTAACCAATGAGATGACCAAATCAACACAAGTTTATGAGTTAATCTCTTTGCAGTTAATGGATTTTTCAGAGGGTACACCAAGCTCTGTCGTGAAAATTAAAAAAGATAATGAGACAATTATCGAAGCAGGAATAGGAGAGGGTACAATTGATGCGATTTTCAAAACTATTGACCGAATTTCAGGTTTTGATGGAAAGTTATTGGACTATAAAGTTAAATCGGTTAGTGAAGGAAAAGATGCCTTGGCTTCGGTTACAGTAAAAGTTGCCTTTAACGACAAAGAGCCTGCAATTATTGGTCATGGTTTACATATTGATACTATGTTAGCATCTGCAAGAGCCTATATTGGTGCATTGAACTCCTATTTGAGTATGGAAGGGATGTTAAAAAAACGTTACTGTGACTCAAAGAAAACGGTTTAAAGTTCTATTTTGAGTTAAACTGTTACATTATATTTTAATTTACAGCTAAAAAGAGTTTTTTTCTTCTAAATCTTTTATTTAGAGGTAGACTTATACAATTCTTCTACAAATAGTTCCTATACTGTTTTTGGAAGTCTAAATATTATGCAGGAATCTATTACATCTTCTGCTTAATCTTTTTGTCTCTTTACTCCTATGGGGGGACAAAAAGATAATTTATAAAATAAAGTACATAAAATGTTAAAAAAAATAGTTCTTCTTTTCCTTCTCCTCTCTTTTTCTCTGTTAGCTCAAATTGTTACAGGGGCTGAAAATTCTATGGAATACCTATCTCGGTTAAAAGGTAAAAATGTTGCTTTGGTGGTTAATCAATCTTCTTTGGTAGATGGTATGCACTTGGTGGACAAACTGCTTGATGAAAAGATAAATATTGTTAAAATCTTTGCTCCTGAACATGGTTTTAGAGGCAATGCCGATGCAGGGCAACATCTGAAAAATGGTGTGGACTCTGCTACAGGTTTGCCTATTGTTTCACTTTATGGAAAACATAAAAAGCCCACACATAGAGATTTAAAAAATATTGATGTTTTACTGTTCGATATTCAAGATGTTGGGGTGCGTTTTTATACCTATCTCTCTACGCTTCATTATATTATGGAGTCGGCGAGCGAATTGAATATTCCTGTGATTGTTTTAGACAGACCCAATCCAAATGGTGGGCGAATTGATGGAGAGGTTTTAAACTTAAAGTATAAATCGTTTGTGGGGATGCATCCTGTACCAATTTTATATGGGATGACTATTGGCGAATATGCGTTGATGATAAATGGCGAAGGGTGGTTAAAAGGGCATAAAAAAGCGAAATTACAAGTGGTTCACTTGGGTAATTATACTCATGAGACCTCTTACTCTTTACCTATTAAGCCTTCTCCTAATTTGCCTAATGATTTATCTATTTATCTCTATCCCTCATTGGCATTTTTTGAGGGAACACCTTTGTCAGCAGGGCGTGGAACAAACATGCAGTTTCAGATTTATGGAAGTCCTTATTA
>CAYPCV010000157.1:0-16325 GCA_964409295.1 uncultured Sulfurovum sp. | reverse complement strand
TGTTCTCTTTATCAAAGTTATGGTGGGTTTGTAACCAATTATATGTAATGAGTGTGGCACATTTTGTGGTGTCTAATTTATACCATATGTATTGTTGGGCTGTTTTTTCTCCAGAACCATGGTGGTCAAGTAGTTGAATTTTTGCTCCAACTTCCATAGCTTTCTCTTCTAACCACTTCGCCTCTTTTGGTGTTAGGTTTAAATCAGTTATTAAAATAATATGTTCAATATTCTCTTTGCCTATAAATTTTTCACGTTTAATAGCTGTAATAATCTCTTCAAGTCTTGCTTTTACTTCTGGTCCATAATTGGCGTTATATGATTCTATTTTGGTATTTTTTTGAGTAGAGAAGCAGTTTTGAGTTAGGTATTGACAGCCATAGCCGTCAAGGTCAATATGGGAAAGGTGGTAGATGTTCATGTGGTAAAAATATCCTCTAAAGTAAGTTCGTGTAGAAATGTATCTATTTTAGTTTGAAAAGTAACTAAAAAAGGCGAAATTGCACACATTCCAATGGCTCCATTAGGACAGGTTGAACTGTACTGAGTACAATCAAACACAGTAGGGGTTTTTCCTTCGGCTGCAATGATGATTTCAGCAACAGAGATTTCATGACTGTTTCTAATCATTACAAAGCCTCCATGTGCCCCTTTTCGTGATTCTAATATATTGGCTTTTGCCAATCCTTGCAAAATTTTAGCAAGAAAGCTTTTTGGGATAGAGAGTTCAGTTGAAAGTTGTTCCGCACCTTTTGGTTTCTCGGAATTTCTGATAATATTAAGGGAGAGTAGGGCATATTCGCTGGCTCTGGTTAATAACATTGTATGTGTGGTTTCCTTTTATAATCTATTCAATTCTAATTAAGACTATTTTACTCTAATTTACTTAAAGCTACTTTGTAATCTCTATTTAAAAAAATAGTGGTAGAATGTCACTTCAATTTCATATAAATTAGATTATGTGAAAAATTAAACTACCAATCAGGAGGTCATTATGGCTTTAGATACGGCTAATAAAGCAGAGATAATTGCTAAATATTCAAGAGGCGAGAACGATACAGGTTCTACAGAGATTCAAGTTGCATTAACTACAGCGAGAATTAAGTACTTAACAGAGCATCTTAAAACAAACAAAAAAGATCACTCTTCAAGATTGGGTCTACTTAAACTTGTTGGTCAAAGAAGAAGATTAATGAGATACTTGAAAAAAGTAGATCTTAAAAGATGGGCAACTATCAAAGCAGATATGGGAATTAGAAACTAATCTCTCTCCTCTTCAAACATAAGGCTTTGCCTTATGTTTCCTTTTTTTATTAAAAAATCTAAAAAAACTCTCTTTAAATACTATAATATAGGACTTTAGTAAGGCTTCTTGATGTCAAAAATACATAGTTTAGTCTTGTGGACTAAACTATTCTTCTTTTAAAATATAAACTTAACCTTGACAAACTAGACTCAATGATGTATAATCTCTCAAATCTTTAAAATTTAACTTATGATTTGAATTTGAAGATGATTAAATTATGAAAGAGGAACAGTTCTATATGAGTAAAGACAATGAACATAATTCTATAGAAGCTGAGGTGGAGACTCCTGAAGTTGAAGAGGCTGTAGAAACCTTAAATAATGAGGTTGATGAGTTAGCTCAAATGAAAGAGTTGGTTGCCCAGTGGGAAGATAAATATTTAAGAACCCATGCAGATTTTGAAAATTCTAAAAGGTTATTAGCAAAAGATAAAGCAGCCGCTGTATCGTATGCAAATGAGAGTTTTGCTAATGATATATTATCGGTTGTGGACTCTTTTGATAGTGCGTTAGCAACAATTGAAGCTACAAATAGTGAAGAGAGCTCAGAGATGCTAGATAAGATTAAAGAGGGGTTAGACTTAACCTATACACAACTTATTAAAGTACTTGAAAAGAATCATATTAAAGTTGTAGAGACTCTCGGAGAGTTAAACCCTGATGTTCATCAAGCTATTATGCAAGTAGATAGTGAAGAGCATGATGTAGGTGAAATTGTTCAAGTACTTCAAAAGGGTTACACAATTAAAGACAGATTGTTAAGACCTGCAATGGTTTCAACAGCAAAATAGTTATAAAATGTACGAAGTGCAACTAAAGTAGCACTTAAAATTTAATAAACAGTATAAAATACAACAATTAAAAAATATAGTAGTAGATAAAGGATTATAATGAGTAAAGTTTTAGGAATTGACTTAGGAACAACAAACTCTGCAATGTCAGTGTTTGAAAATGGAGAAGCAAAAATTATTGCAAACAAAGAGGGTAAAAATACAACACCTTCAATTGTAGCATTTACAGATAAAGGCGAAATTTTAGTAGGCGAGTCTGCTAAAAGACAAGCAATTACAAACCCAGAAAAAACAATCTATTCTATTAAAAGAATTATGGGTCTTATGTTTGATGAAGAGCATGCAAGTGAAGCAAAAGATAGACTTCCTTACCATATTATCAATAGAAATGGTGCATGTGCGATTGAAGTAGCAGATAAAACTTATACACCTCAAGAGATTTCATCTAAAATTCTTATGAAATTAAAAGAAGATGCTGAAGCGTATCTTGGAGAGAGTGTAACTGACGCTGTTATTACTGTTCCTGCGTACTTTAATGATGCACAGAGAAAAGCAACTAAAGAGGCTGGTACGATTGCAGGTCTTAATGTTCTTAGAATTATTAACGAACCAACATCAGCAGCGTTGGCATATGGTCTTGACAAAAAAGAGGCAGAGCAAATTGTTGTTTACGATTTAGGTGGTGGTACATTTGATGTTACTGTTCTTGAAACAGGAGACAATGTTGTAGAAGTTATGTCAACAGGTGGAGATGCTTTCCTTGGTGGAGATGATTTTGATAACAGAGTAATTGATTATGTTGCTAATGAGTTTAAAAATGAAACTGGTGTAGATATTAAAGCTGATGTTATGGCTCTTCAAAGAGTTAAAGATGCTGCTGAAAATGCAAAAAAAGAGCTTTCATCTTCAACTGAAACTGAAATTAACTTACCGTTTATTACAGCAGATGCAACAGGACCAAAACACCTTATTCAGAAAATTACACGAGCTAAATTTGAATCATTAATTGAAGATTTAGTAGCATCTACTATTAAAACAATTAAAACAGTTTTAACTGATGCTGATGTATCTACATCTGAAATTAATGAGATTGTAATGGTTGGTGGTTCAACAAGAGTTCCATTAGTACAAGAAGAGGTTCAAAAATTCTTTGGAAAAGAGCTTAATAAATCGGTTAACCCTGATGAAGTTGTTGCTTTAGGTGCTGCTATTCAAGGTGGTGTTCTTAAGGGAGATGTAAAAGATGTTCTTTTACTTGATGTTACACCATTGAGTCTTGGTATTGAAACTTTGGGTGGAGTAACTACTAAAGTGATTGAAAAAGGAACAACTATTCCTGCTAAAAAGTCACAAGTGTTCTCAACAGCAGAAGACAACCAACCAGCAGTAAGTATTCATGTACTTCAAGGGGAGAGAGAGTTCTCAAAAGACAACAAATCATTGGGTATGTTTGAACTTAGAGACATTCCAGCAGCACCAAGAGGTGTACCACAGATTGAAGTAACGTTTGATATTGATGCGAATGGTATTTTAACTGTTTCAGCACAAGATAAAGGTACAGGGAAATCGCAGGAAATCAAAATCACTGGTTCGTCAGGACTTTCAGATGAAGAGATTGAAAAAATGGTTCAAGATGCCGAGATGAACAAGTCTGAAGATGAGCAGAGAAAACTTCTTGTTGAGGCTAGAAATCAAGCAGATGCATTGGTACACCAAACTAAAAAGTCATTAACTGATTTAGGCGACAATTTTGATGCTACAGAAAAAGCAGGAATTGAGACAGCAATTGCTGATGTAGAAGCTGTTTTAAAAGACGACTCTGCAACAAAAGAGCAAATTGAAGAGAAAGTTAAAGTATTAACTGAAAAATCGCATAAGCTAGCAGAGGCAGTATATGCAAAAGAGCAAGGTGGTGAGAAAGATAAAGCTGCTAAAAAAGCAGATGATGATGATATTATTGATGCAGAAGTAGAGTAACGTTTATTCTATGGGTACAATAAATTGTACCCATAGATATCTATTTCTTTATCTCTTTATGTACTATTGTTGTTAGACCAAGGAGTTTCCATCCTTGAAATCCTGAACGGTAGTAGTTTAGCTTCGATGTAGGATAGTTATATTTTAGCATACCTGATATAAAGTGTGCTGATTGCTCACACCATACACCATTACAAAATACTGCTAACTCTTTTGCTTTTTCAAAGTTCCATGTTCCATCTTTTTCAACTTTCATTCCTAAAATTTTAAAAATTAATTCAGCTTTCTTTTTATCTGCATTTTGCATTACAGGAAAAGGAATATTAATGGCAGATGGAATGGTCTCTAGTTCAAACCAACTCTTAAGACGTGCATCAATAATTACACCTCTATTTTTTGCTACTTTATCTTTCATAAATTGAATGATTTCAAGTTCTGCAATATTTTTAATATCGGGATGTACTTTAGTAGGTTGAATACAAAATGGAGGACAGGGACGTGATGTTTTGGTATAGTCATCGGTCAAGCGATTGGAAGTGTCTTGAACTCTTTCAATTTTGATTTTTTTACACGAATCTATAGTGTAAGTATATGGAAGGGTGTCTGTTAATTTTACGATTAGATGCTCGGTATTTCCCCATACCAAGGATGTAAAAAGTGGTAGTATTAGTAATCTTTTCATAGTGTAACCTTTGTTTTTTTAATGTTTTACTGAATGATTTGAGCTTAAACAGAGAAAATAATTCTCTGTTTAGTATGTATCGAAGTGAGTCTATTTTGGGATACGAAGTTTTTGTCCAACATAAATACGGTCTGGGCGTTTTAAAATATCTGGGTTTGCTTGGTATATTTTTTTATACTCCATAACATTTCCATATGCTCTTTTTGCAATTCTTCCTAGAGTATCACCTTTTCTAACCACAATAATTCTCATCTCATTTTTACGGGTAACAACTTCTTGTTTCAGTGATTCTGTATAGGTTTTCTCTTCTTTTGAATTATTTGTTTGGTCACTGGTTGATTTATCAGAAATTAGATTTGAAATCTGACTAGAAAGCTTACTTAGTTCATCATCTCCTGTATTTCCAGATACTTTAATTTTGTTATAGGTATCTATAGCTTTATCATCATTTTTGATACTTGTATCTTTGGTTGTTTCACTTATATTATTTAGAGCATCTTCTAGTTTTTGGTTTTCATCATTTACGGAGTCAGTATCAGTTCCTGATAATGCAGACATTAATTCGGTATCTTCTGCTAAGGTAGGTTCTTCTTCTTTTTTACTACTCTCTTTAGTCGTTTCTTCTTGTTTACTATTCATTTGAGACATAACCATCTGAACTACTTTTGCAATCTCTTCAGGAGACATTTTTTGCTCTTCTCCCATGGCTTTTTGTACATTGTCTGCCACTTGTGCTATCTCATTATTGTCGTTGATATTTCTTGTTTCTGTCTCTTCTTTGACGGTTTCTATAGGCTGAGAAGTTACTTCCTTTTCAAGAGGCTCAACAGGTTTTACACCCTCTTCAACTTTAGCAGGTTCTTCTTTTTTTACTTCCTCTTCTGTTGGTTTCTTTTCAACACTTTGAATAGTTTTCGCAGGCTCTTCAACTTCTTTTTGAACTACAATTGTCTCATCGGTTGCAGAAGAATCTGCTGTAGATGTATTCATAGTTTTATATCCAAAATATCCTGCAACAGCTAAAATAATTAAGCCTAAAAATATTAAAATACCACCTTTTCCTGAAGGCTTCTCCTCTGATGAACTGTTAGTCTCTGCTCCTCGTATCTCTTGCTGATAGTAATCATTATACTCATCTTGATTGTATTGATCTTTATTTAACATAGTTTCTCCTTTTTTTATGTTATCTTGGAACGGTGGTCGTTAAACCCAAAATTTGCCAATACTGCATACCACCTCTATAGTAGAGTATTTTTGATTTTGGATAACCTATTTTAACTAAATTTTGCATGGCACGAAGACCCTGTTGACACCATGGCCCATTATCAAATATTAAAAGAGATTGAGCATCTTTAAAATTCCATACATCTTTCTCTTTTTTCCCACCTAAAAGAGCAATAATTTTTCCATAAGATATTTTTGTACTAGGAGTTAAAACAGAAAATGGAATATTGGTAGATCCAGGTATGCTTCCTGCTCTGTTCCATTTTCGCATTCTTGCATCTATCAATATACCTTTATTTACAGGTAATTTATCTTTTATAAAGTCTATTACATCAAGCTCTGAAACGGTTTCAATGCCTTTGATTGGTTGAAATGGTTGGATTCCAAAAGGTGGAGTTGGTCGAGAAGTTTTTGTGTATGAGTTTGTTAATTTGTGGTTTGTGTCTTGGATTCTTTGAATCTTGATAGTTTTACCATTTATTTTAACATCTACAAAAGGTAGATTCTCCTTAATGTTTACCTCAAGTGCATTTAATGCTGTAGTAAGTAACGAGAGGGAAAGTAGACCTGCCACTAGAGATTTCTTTTTTATCATTTTTCTAGCTCCTATGCTCTGATTAATCTGTGTTAACTTTTATTCTATCTTAACTTTTCTTAGTTAATTATGAAGTGATAGTATTTCTTTAAATTATACTTGATATTATTATATAATTATTTTTTTGAGGAATAGAGATGAATTTTACAGAGACGATTGGATTGGGTGTAGCAGGAAACTTTGCACACCATTTAGAGCAGGCTGGAGAGCTTAAAGATTTTGAGAATGTTGTAACCAAAGAGGCAAATGCTCCAAAAGGTATTTTTCCTTTTTATTTACCAAACTCACAAAGTTTTTTAGGGTTATATCCTATTGGTACAGAAAAGTTAGAACTTCCTAACTACGAATGCAATGCACAGGTTGAACCTGAGGTAGCTATTCTTTTTGATATTCTCTATAACGAAAAAATGGAAATTATAAATTTAGTGGCAAAACAGTTTACAGCTTTTAATGATTGTACTATTAGAAAAGAGGGTGCAAAAAAGATTTCAGAAAAGAAATCATGGTGTGCCAATTCAAAAGGAATGGCAACAGAGTGGATAGCTATTGATAAATTTGAAGAGGGTGGAGTGATGGATGATTTTCACTTATGCTCTTTTGTAAAACGAGATGGAGTTATGCATCCTTATGGTGTTGATGCTCCACTACTTGGCTACAGCTATTTTTACACTAAATTGCAAAATTGGTTAATAGAGAAGATGAATGAACAGAAAGATTTTGGACCTTTAGAGGATATTGCAATGCACTTAAAAGATAGCAACTATCCAAAGCAAGCAATTATTTCTATTGGAGCAACAGCTTATGCTGATTTTGGAGAAAATAACTATTTGCAAAGTAACGATGAAATTTTTGTTGTGGTGTATGATGCACGAAAAGGCAAGGCTGATATAGAAGCATCTGAAGATAAGATTATTTTACATCAACGCGTGCTATAAATATTTCCGAAGATGCAAATTGCATTTTCGGAATCGGCGTGTTTACACCCAAACTATTTTCCAAAAAACTTATAAAAGAAATTTGGAATAAGCTTTAGAGGTGTCCGAGTCAAGGCTAAAGAGCCTTTTTTTACATCTTTAGTCAATGTTGTTCCTGCTCCAATCATAACATCATCTTCTATTGTCACAGGTGCTACAAGTTGTGAATCACTTCCTACAAATACATTTTTACCAATGATGGTTTTATATTTATTTTTACCATCATAATTACAGGTAATCACACCTGCTCCAATATTTGAACCTTCATCAACCGTTGCATCGCCAATATAGGATAAATGACCAGCTTTTACCCCTGTTAGTGTTGACTTTTTAACCTCTACAAAGTTTCCTACATGCGTACCTTTTAGGTGTGATAGTGGTCTGATACGTCCCATGGGTCCAACGTCTGAATCTTCTATAATAGAGTCCTCTATAACAGAGTTTGTTTTAATATGAGCATTGATAAGTTTTGAAGCCCCTAAAATAGTAACACCATTTTCTAAAATGTTTTCGCCTTCAAATGTGGCTCTACAATCGATATAGATGCTCTCAGGAAAACGCATGGTTGTACCCTGTTCCATTAATGCTTTTTTGATACGATTTTGCATAATCACTTCGGCATCAGCCAAGTCTAGTTTAGAGTTAACCCCTTTAAACTCCTCTTCTTCTACATAAATAGGCGTTACAGTTTTATTTTCATCTACAGCCATTTTTACAATATCGGTTAAGTAGTACTCTGCTTGTGCATTGTCATTTGAGAGTTTTGGAATATAACGATTAAGAAGTTCAGTATTGACACAATAGATTCCTGCATTTACGGTTTTTGTCTTTAATTGAGACTCATTACAATCTTTTTGTTCAATGATTTCTTGAACCTTTTCATCCTTAATCAAAACACGACCATAACCTGTAGGATTTTCCAGTTTAATAACCGACATATTAATATCTGCATTACCACCTGTAAGTGCTTCAAGAGACTTTTGAGTAATCAGAGGCATGTCACCATTTAAAATAAGGGTTTTTTCATATTTAGTTGTAACCCCTTTCATTGCTCCACCTGTACCTGGAAATTTTTCTGCATCTTGCATATGAAAATTAATGTTCTTATACTCTGCTTCTATCGCTTCTTGTACGCGAGATGCTTGGTGGTAAAGTACCACAGTAATGTCATCTGATAGTTTTTGACCTGCATCAATGGCATGAAAAAGCATTGATTTACCTGAAATAGAGTGAAGAACTTTTGGAGTAGTAGATTTCATTCTACTCCCTTTACCTGCTGCTAAAATAACGATGCTTATAGACATATTATAGACCTTATAAAATATTTTTTGTAATTATATCAAACTTATTTGAGTACTTCGAGTTCTATAAGTTTTATTCTGTTTTCTATTCGTTCTATGCTTTCCTTTTCCAAATCAACAAGGTAAATATTTGACTTTGGAAAAATATAGCCATCTATTAGTTGAGCCAAGCCACAAAAAGAGGAGGCAGAAAGGTGTCTAATATTTAGTTTATAGGCTGTTGGGTTGCCTGATGTGTTGTAAAAAAGCTGTTTATCTGAATTTTTTATCTTTTCTTTGAATATTTCTGTCATTTGAAACTATACTGTTTTTAGTTAAAATACGCCCAATTTTAAAGTTAAGGCAAACAAATTGGAATGTAAACATTTTGGCACATGTGGTTCGTGTGCGATTTATAATTTGAGTTATGAAGATGAGTTAAAAGAGAAAAAAGAGCGTGTTTTAGGATTGCTTTCTCCTTTTGGAGTAAATGATTTAGAGGTTTTTTCTGCGAGTGAATCGCATTATAGAGCAAGAGCAGAGTTTAAAATTTGGCATGATGAGAATGGTGCAAATTATGCAATGGGGCGTTTAGATAAAAAAGGTGCAGTAAATATTACAGAGTGTCCAAAAGTAATCAAACCTATTGAAAAACGTATGCAACCCCTGCTTGATGCGATTAATAACTCAACCGAGGTCTTGAAAAAGCGTATTTTTGCTGTAGAGTTTTTAGCGACAACTACGGATGAGTGCTTGATAACGATGATTTATCATCGAAAGCTTGATGAGGTTTGGGAAACAGAGGCTAGGGATTTAGAGAAGCTTTTAGATGCAAAAATTATGGGGCGAAGTCGTAAACAAAAAGTTATTTTATCGGATGAATTTGTAACCGAAAAACTATTTATAGATAACAAAGAGACTATTTATCGGTACTATGAGAGTGGATTTACCCAACCAAATCCTGCTGTAAATATCAAAATGATTGAGTGGGCGATTAAACAAGCAAAAAAAGTTAATGGTGGCGACTTCTTGGAGTCTTATTGTGGACTAGGAAATTTTACTATTCCTCTATCAAAATATTTTAGAAAAGTTTTGGCAACAGAGATTTCTAAACGTTCTATCTACTCAGCCAAAGAAAACTGCATTTTAAATGATGTCAAGAATATAGAATTTATTCGCCTAGCATCCGAAGAGATGACACAAGCACTTAATAAAGAGCGAGAGTTTACACGCTTAAAAGATGTTGACTTGGACTCTTATGATTTTTCAACAGTCTTAGTAGACCCACCACGAGCAGGACTTGATATGGATACTATTAAACTTATATCAACTATGAAAAATATTATCTATATCTCTTGTAATCCTGAAACTTTGGCAAGAGATTTAGTTGAATTAACAAAGAGTCATACAATTGTAGATTCTGCTATTTATGACCAATTCCCTC
This sequence comes from uncultured Sulfurovum sp., assembly GCA_964409295.1. Lineage (GTDB taxonomy): Bacteria > Campylobacterota > Campylobacteria > Campylobacterales > Sulfurovaceae > UBA1140. The sequence goes on along the minus strand of CAYPCV010000157.1, from coordinate 6,053 downwards.
ACACTCATCATGTGGAATCAGGTGTTTTTTTAGTTAAAATTTCATAAAAACTTCATAAAAAATTAATGTTCTGTTAATAATTCTTGGTTATACTCGAACCATTATTTTTTAGTGATAGGACGACACGTGATAAAAAAATTATTCTCTATGAAGGTAGCCACTTGGTTACTTTTTCTTTTTGGTGTTATTATCGGTATAGCTACATTTATCGAAAATGACTACGGTACACAGACAGCAAAAGCATTGGTCTATAATGCTCGATGGTTTGAGTTTTTTCTTCTTTATTTCATCTTACTTCTTATTTATAATATTATTAAGTATAAAAGTTATAAAAATAAAATGTCTGTTTTTATTTTTCATATGGCTTTTTTAGTAATTGCTATCGGTGCAATGATAACTCGATACGTTGGTTATGAAGGTATTATGAGTATTCGTGAGGGGCAAAGCTCTAGTACGATGGTTTCAGACGTTAATGTTTTACAATTAGATATTAAAAAAGATGGAAAGAGTGAACATTTTGAGCAATCAATGTTACTCTCTTCGATGACAAAGAACAGTTTTAATACTACAATGAATATTGATGGAAAAGAGGTTAGGTTTGAATTAATTAACTATATTCCTTCGGCTAGAAAAGAGTTTACTCCTAATCCTAATGGAAAAAAATCAATGGATTTAATGGTTTCAAATGGAATGGAAAAAGGTAAACTTATTCGTATTTTTGAAGGAGACCATTACGATGCAGGAAGTTTTATTATCAGTTTTAATCATGCTTCTCATGGTACGCCATTAAAACCAATTTTTAAAATCAGTGAAATAGAAGGTAAATTAGAATTAACGCATGATTTTGATATAAAAACTCTCTCTATGTTAACGCAAAAAGAGGGCAACTTAAGCAAGGGTGTTAGCTCTTTTGAAAAAAAGAAACTCTATCAGTTTGCTAATAACTCAATTGTATTAAAAAATACATATGCGAAATCAATTGAGAAATATGTTAGTAATTCCCTAAAAACAGAAGGTGGAAGAGCTGAGATGATAACGCTTAATGTTTCGGTGGGAGATAAGAGCAAAGAGATTAACCTTTTCTCTTATACAGGTAATCAAGGACAAGATAAAAAGTTGAGTCTAAATGGAGTGGATATTACATTGAATTTGGGTGCAAAGGTTATTAATTTACCATTCTCTCTAAAATTAATTGATTTTCAACTAGAGCGTTACCCAGGTTCTATGAGTCCTGCTTCGTATGCAAGTGAAGTAGAGTTGACAGACCGAGAATCAGATATTCATAATATGCCATTTAGAATCTATATGAACCATGTTCTTGACCATCGGAACTATCGATTTTTTCAATCCTCTTATGATGCAGATGAGAAAGGAACAATTTTGTCAGTTAATCATGACCCTGGAACACTACCAACCTATTTTGGCTACTTACTGTTGACTCTTGGAATGATTTGGAACCTTTTTGATAGAAAAGGTCGTTTTCAAAAGTTATTAAAAGGTGCAAGAAAGTTGCAAAATGCTTCATTGGGTCTGATAATGTTAGCTTTAGTAGGCTATACAACACCTGTACAATCAGCTTCATTAATACCATTGGATGCAGAACATCAAAAAGTATTAGAGGTCTATGATGCTCAAACTATTCGTCAGTTTGGAGGGTTGACTCTGCAATCTCATGGTGGACGAATGAAACCATTAGATACTTTTGCTCATGAGATTGTCTCTAAACTTTCTGGAAAAACATCTATTTATGGTGTTGAACCTACAGCTATTCTTTTGGGGATGACGGTTAATCCAACATTCTATCAAGAGCTATCAATGATAAAAGTTGACCACAGTCGAATTGCCAAAGAGTTGGGGTTAGCAGATGGCGTAAAGTATGCAAACTTTAATGATTTTTTTACAAATAAGGGCGAGTATAAACTGGCAAAACAGATTTCTGAATCGGTGCGTAAAAAACCTTTAGAGAAGAACTTATACGATAAAGAGTTGGTCAAAGTAGATGAGCGTCTTAACATAGCGTATATGATTTATACAGGTTCCCTTTTGGCTATCTATCCTGTACCTCATGATGCTAATAACAAATGGCTCAACCCACAAGATGCTATTGCTCAATTTCCTGAAAAAATCTCTGGAATGATACGAATGATGACGCTTTATCTGTTTGATGGAACAACTCAGATTCAAAAAGATGGAAATAGAACACAGTTCACACAAGCGATTGATTTGATTACGATGTATCAAAAAAAGTTTGGAGCAAAAGTACTTCCTTCTAAAATGGAGACTGATATGGAGATAGAGTATAATCAGCTTGGATTGTTATCAAAGTTAGTACCTCTCTATATTATAGTAGGATTAATTCTATTGATTGCTTCATTTATTAATATTGTTAAACCCATCTCTTCTCTAAAATGGATTGTAAAAATCTCATGGATTCTAATGATTGCAGGTTTTGCCATGCATCTACTGGGTATGGGAATGCGTTGGTATATTGCAGGGCATGCACCGTGGTCAAATGCATATGAGTCCATTGTCTTTATTGCAGCTTCTACAGTAGTAGCAGGACTTGTTTTTGCTCGTAAATCGCCTTTTACTTTAGGTGCAACAGCACTTTTAGCAGGGGTAACAATGGCTGTAGCTCATATGAGTTTTGTGAATCCAGAGATTACCAATCTTGTTCCTGTTCTTAAATCTTATTGGCTTATGATTCACGTTGCTACCATTATTTCAGGGGATGGTTTTCTTGGTTTGGGGTCTATTTTATCACTATTGGTACTTATTTTGTTTATTATGAGAAAAGATGGAGATGAAAATATTGACCGTGCCATTAAAGAGCTAACTAACATTGCCGAGATGAGTTTGATTGTTGGTCTTTTCTTGATGACCATTGGAAACTTCTTGGGTGGAGTTTGGGCAAATGAGAGTTGGGGACGTTATTGGGGTTGGGACTCTAAAGAGACTTGGGCTGGTGTAACAATTTTGATTTATGCAGCTGTTTTACATCTTCGTTTTATTCCAAAACTTAATAATCCATTTGTCTTTAATGTGGCATCACTTTGGGCATATTCATCAGTTCTTATGACCTATTTTGGCGTAAATTACTACCTTTCAGGATTACACTCATACGCTGCAGGAGCTCCTGTACCAATTCCTAATTGGGTTCCGTATAGTATTCTTGCCTTGATAATTCTAACGCTATTAGCGTATAGAAACAGAAAAATTAAATAAAATCTTACGAGGCTAAAGCCACCGTTTCCATAGATGCCATAGGTATTTTGGGAATCGGTCTATTTTTCTTTTAATAAAATAAGTAAAGAAGTGAACATGTTAATAACAAAAGAAGACCTCTATAATGGTCTTATTATCGACCCTCAATCTACTCAACTATCAAGCCAAGATTTTAAATATGCATTAACTTCTCTTATAGGGCGTGCTAAAGAGGATAAAAAAAATCTTTTATGGTTAGATTTAACCACTCAACAATATCAACATATAGCCATAGCCTTAGAGTTGGGGTTTGAGTTTCATAACTGTGAAGCTCAAAGAATAACACTGACCTATCAAGTCAAAATAGATGCCTATATTCCTGTCCCTCCTACCCATACTACGGGTGTGGGGGCTATTGTTATTAATGATAAGAATGAAATTCTACTGGTACGCGACCGTATTTCTAGTAATCACTCAATTTATAAATTACCTGGAGGAATGGTAGAACATGCTGATAAACTCTCTGATGCTGTAGAACGGGAAGTCTATGAAGAGACAGGAATAAAAGCAAAACTTATAAAGATGGTATCGGTTTTAAATTCACACCCTTATAGATTTAACAAGTCAAATATGTATATTGTATTTCAACTAGAAGCATTAAGCTATGAGATAAACATTATAGATACGCATGAGATAGAGTTGGCTCTTTGGTTACCCATAGAGGAGTTTTTTGCTCATAAAGAGATGTCACAGTTTCAAAAAGATTTGGTACAACAAGCGTTGGATAAAGAGGGAATTTCGTTGATAGAGAGTGAACTCTATTTTAATAAAAAACAGCATGTAGAAGTGTATGCTTAATTAGAAGGGGTAACGATAAACGTTATCCCTTTCACTAAAAGATAATTATTTTTTAGTAGCTTCTTCTTTTGCAGGAGCTTCAGCAGTTTTATTTGCATCTTCTGCTTTGTCGTCTCCACCTGCAATAGATGCTGCAATTTCTGCAATAGCTGCATCATCAAGTGCTGCTACTTGACCTTTCATCATAGCTTTCATCGCTCCACCATAAGAACCATCTTTGTAACCTTTAAGAGCTGTTTCAATCTCTGCTTTAGACATATCTTTTACAATTTTAGATTTACCTAGTGCTGATTTTTCAAAATCTGCTCCATGACACCCTGCACATGCTGCTGTATTTGCTGCTGTTGCTGTCATAGAAAATAGTCCGATTGTTGCGATTGTGATTATACTTTGTTTAATCATATGTTTCTCCGTGTTTTAAGATAAAACATTTTAACACAATAATCGTAAAATAAATGTGGAATTATGAAAAAATGAGTAAAAAAAGAGTGCAATGTGAAATAATTAATAGGCTTTTATCCTTTTTAGCTTCTATTCGATATAATCATCGAGTTATTAAAAAAAAGGAAATAATGGTGCTGAATGCCGTTGAAAGAAAGATAGACCAGTATGTCTCTGAGCTTGATGATGCTTACGTTGCCTCACTCTATCGAAAACTTCCCCATGGAAAAAGATTAAGAACTAAATTGATATTAAAGATTGCAGGCAGTGATTTAAAAGTAGTAAAAACTGCAGCAACTGTTGAGATGATACATGCAGCAAGTCTGCTTCATGATGATGTAATTGATGATGCTTATACTCGTAGAGGGGTAGTATCATTAAATGCTAGTGCAGGAAATAAAACAGCCATTATGATGGGGGATATACTCTACTCAAAAGCTTTTTTTGAGCTGTGTAGCATCTCTCCAGAGGTAGCCAAAGTTGTCTCGAATGCTGTTGTCCAGTTGAGTCTTGGAGAGTTGGCTGATGTTGAGTTGTCTAAAAAATTTCATACCAATCGTGAAGCATATTTGAAAATGGTGTATCAAAAAACAGCATCTCTAATGGAAGCTTCAGCTGAATCTGCTGCTATTTTAGCAGGAAAACCTAGAAATGCTTATCGTAAATATGGGCATAATCTAGGGATGGCTTTTCAGATGATAGATGATATTTTAGATATTACTTCAGATAGCAAGACATTAGGTAAACCAGCACTTCATGATTTTTTAGAAGGGAAGGTTACCTTACCTTATATGTATCTGTATGAAGTTTTGGCAGAAGAAGATAGAGAGTACTTGCTCTCCTTATACCGTAAACGATTGAGTGCAGATGAGGCGTTATGGATTCAATCTGCAATGAGAAAATATGAAATTATAGAGAAATCTTATTTTGAGGCAAAAGAGTTGATTGTTGAAGTCATTAAACTCATGGAGTCCTTAGGAGAGAAAGATTTATCCAATATCGCAAAAGAGATGATAGAAAGAGAGTTTTAGATGTCCTATCAAGTGGTCTCCTTTAACCATAAAAACTGTGAACAGGTTCATCGTGAAAAACTTGCTTTTTCTAACGATGAAGAGAAATTGTCAATGCTTCAAAAATTGACAAGTTTTGATTTTATAGAAGAGGCATATATTGTCTCTACCTGTAATCGAGTAGAGATTGTTATCGCAACAAAAGATAGTTTTTCCAGTTATCATGCTATTTTGGGTCTCTTAAGCCTAAAATCAGGTCTTAGTTTTCATGAACTCAAAGGTATGGATGGAAAATATGATGATGCAAAAGCAATTTCTCATATTTTTTCAGTGGTCTCCTCTTTGGAGTCTCTTGTTATTGGAGAGTCTCAGATAACAGGGCAGGTAAAAGATGCCTATCGTTTCTCTTTCTATTATAAAACGGCAGGACGAAAGCTAAACCGTGTAATCTCTTATGCTGTTAAATGTGCAGCCGAAGTTCGGAATGTAACCAATATTTCAAAATATCCTCTCTCTATCGCTTCGGTTGCTGTGACTCAA
>CAYPCV010000156.1:0-7311 GCA_964409295.1 uncultured Sulfurovum sp. | reverse complement strand
GGCTTTTTGTATGTGGGTATAGTATGTGTTAGAGTAAAGCCCTTTGGGGGCTTATTTTGTGGTTGATGAGGTTAGGCATTGCTTGTATAACGTGTTTAAGTGATTTAAGTTTTGAGAGTTTGGGATTTTTAGGCGTTTTATTGCTTTTCTAATGCCTGTACTAATATCTGTACCTTTTGCTATTCTGTCGTGATAATGGCTTCTAATCGCCTTAATGTAGGCTTGTACTGTCTTTGTATCTAACTCTAAGATAACGCCCTTTTCCTGCTTGATGCCATCATCAAAATAAGTAACCCCTTTTTTAGTTGATATGGTCAAGTCTTCCATGATGTCCTTTAATCTTGCTCCTGTGGAAAGTGCCACCAATGCAACCTTAATAAATATCTCTTTGTCCTCTTCTTTTTGTCCTTTTGCTAGTTCATAATTCTTGCTGTCTAAATCAGCCTTTAAACGATTAATTTCGCTTAGTGCTACACAATCATTAACTACTACTAAATCACTATTTTTAGGGGATTCATGAGATTCTTTGAGTATCGTTTTTTTGTCTGTTCTGTTTAGAAATGAAAAAGCTTTTTCTACATCTTCATTACTCAATTTTAATAATTTATTTTTCTTTGCCGTTGTCATAAACGATTGTCTATAATTGTGTGCTGTTTGTACGCCGTGACCGAATATAATCGCGTGAGAGTAAAAAACTACTTGCTCTAAGAGATGGATATATCTTTGTGTAGCTGTTCCCTTTACTCTTGATAAGTTTGAATCAAATTGAGATATTAAATCTCCTTTTGATTCTACTTGGTAGAGTGCTGTTAATAAATTGCTTCTTTCTATTGTTTTCATGTTGTGCCTTTGTTTATGTGTACCGTTATTATACCGTTTTAGGTTTGAAACAAACTTAAAAAACGGTACGCTTAATAATTATTTGATAGTTGCGTATGTGCGTGTAGAGTCTGCTTTAATATGATGTCCTAAAATTCGATAACGCGTGTCTTTGTCGCTCTCTGTACCGTTTTTTAAAACTGATGTTCCCTCGATAGTGTAATAATGTCTAAGTTCGTGAAAATTTAGTATTTTTTTATCTGTTATTCTTTTGATTGCGTTGTTATAAACTTTAGAGAATATAGAGTTTATTTGTCCCTCTGTTGTCTCTTTAAGCGTTGTTTTTCGTGTAGTCTTAAGCTTTGCATTGATAAAAGTTCTAAGCTCTTTAATGTAGCTTTTTGTTTCATCTATATCTAAATATAATATATTTGCTTCTATCTCTGATTTTTGGCTTTTATCCTTTTTTAAGATGCCTCTGAATATGTAGCTATTTCCTTTTTTTGCGATTGTTACAGTTTTTAGAATTTCTGTAAATCTTCGACCTGTGCTTAACCCCAAAAGATAGGAAATATAATAACTTCTTACTTGTTGTTCATCTTGGTTTCCTCTTACTTTGTAGGTTTTGTTTTTTAATAAACTTTTAATATTTTCAATTTCTGATTTTATATCGAATTCCAACCCTTTTTGATTTGATTCTTTTTCTATAATCTTCTTTTCTGTCGCTGTGGTAACTGCTCCATAGACGTTGAAAATATAAAAAGAAGTCTTAACTGTTTCTTTCCAAATTCCACCCTCTTCATTTACAACTTTTCTAAACATTACAAGATTATTTTTGATTGATGTAATTGAATATAAAAAAGTGATTGCTAAAACGTATTTTTGGAATAGAAGAGTAGCTTTATCAAATCCATTTTTTTTGTTTTTGATTTTATTATACTCTTCTCTGAATTGTTCTGAAACTTCTTTGACTGTCTCAACTCCGTAAACTGTTTTAAATGTATCTCTTCTAATTTGTTCACTCATGCTATGCCTTTGTTTATATGTACCGTTATTATATCATTATAGGTTTATTGTAAACTTAAAACGGTACATACATTAAGAGGTTTATGAATATTCATGAAGTTATATTTAGGGATTTGATAGTTTTACTATTAACCCCTTGAATATTTTTTAAAGGTTTTTTTAGATGCAATTAATAATAAAAAAAATGGCTGTTTTCGTGGGATAGTAGAGCATACGGTAGTTATGGTTAAATAACTTATTTTATAACGGTATGGGTACGGTATATGGGTACGGTGCAAGTGGGGTTACAGTTTTTTAAAGATGCCTATTTCTTGGGGGGTGCAAGTGGGGTGCATCCTCACAGTGTATGCACGGTGCAAGTGGGCTACACCTTGAGTTATTTTTGGGAGTTTTTTTCTTCATTTTTTGCTAGTTCCTGCATGGCTTTAGCTCTTGTATTAAGAGGAATATTTTCATCTGCTATCGTGCGTTTTAGTTCTGCTTGGGTTGGTACTTTTTGGGTTGGGGTTTTATCTTCAAAAACTACTTCTATATCAGAGCCATATTTTTTGATTTGTAAAGTTAGCACTCTCTCTAATTCTGCTATTCGTGCCTGTTCTCTCTTCTCAATATCTTTGATTTTCTTTAGCTCTTTTAATTTGTCTTTTGGAAGTGTGATAACATTATTTTCTTTCTTCTTATTAATCACTTTTCTCTTGTAAAATTCAAGCCCATTTTTTGTTATCTTCTCATCTTCTAAAAAATCTTTTAGGAATTGTGAAAAAGGGGCTTTATTCTTTTTCATTGTTAATCTTACCTCTTGCTCTAGGATATTTGATAGTTCACTTATAGTTACAAAATCTTTGATTTTTACTGCTTCAATTATTTTATTTACAATTACTTTTTTACCAATAAGAAAAAATTTTAATCGTGTGAATTTTTCTTTATTAGTATCAGGAGTTAAAATCATTTTTTGAAACTTCTCATTATCTAAGCGTTTATCACTTAAAAGTGTTGTTGCTTCTCCTGTGCTAAACCCACCCTTAGCAGGATTTAAAAACATTTTGCTATTTTTGGCATTTAATAGCCAATCAAATTTTAATTCTAAATCGTTTAAAAAGTTATCTTGTTTCTCTTTTCTCTCTTCGGATTTTAGTTTTTTTTCTGCTTGGTCATCTTCTGTTATGAACTCTTTTGATATTGCATCACTATAATTTAATTCTCTGTTTTGATGGACGATTTCAAAAGAGAGGTTATAGGCATTATTTAAAATTTCTATATTTCCTTTTCTTTGTAAAAAGTCTATCATTTCACGTTCTATATATTTTGTAAATTCTGCACTATCTCCACTAATAAAAATATTTTTAAAAGTATTCTCCTCTAACTCTTCTAATCTATTTGTAAATTCAAAATCTTTTTCATCTTGTGTAATCTTTCCAAGGCTCTCACTTGCTATCATCTGCAACGCTCTTTTATATGTTTTTAAAAAAGCTTCATGGCTCTGCTCTTGGTATGGTAGCTCTATGTTTTTTTGAATATAGGCTTTTTTCTCATCTGTAAAAAGTTCGCTTGTTTTTCTTAGATTAAATTTCTTAGCAACATTTAGAATATTTATAGCTTTGTTCATTAGGCTCTCATCCTGTGCCTTGTCTCCTGCTGTTTTGATGAAATAGTATTTGCCATTTCCTCTTATTCGTGCCATTAGTTGTATAAACGTGTGGGGGTCGTATGATGAACCGAACTGATATATAACTGATAGTCTTTCAAAATTTGCTCCTGTGGTGGCTCTAGTGGTGCTTATAATTGCTATATTCTCTTTAATATTATTAATCTCTCCATCTTCAATATCTACAAGCGTATTATCTATATTTTTTTTATTTCCTCTTGATGTAACTAGGAGAGTTTTAATTTTATTCTCTGTTAAATAATTTTGTATTAATCCAGCCTGTGTTCTGCTCTTAGAGTAAAGAAGAACATTACCTTTTTTTAGCTCTTCTTTGATATTTTCTAGTAGGTGGGCTTCATCTCTGAAAGGGTCGAGATAATAATTTATTTTAGAAAAATATCTTTTATCAAGTTTACATAAAATAGGGTGGAAGTTTGGTAAATCTGAATAAATGGGCGTTCCACTCATTGATAAAACTTTACCGTTATAGCTATCTCTTAGAAAATCGTTTATAGCAACTACCTTGCCTCTAAAGTTGTGTGATTGATGAACTATGTGTTGTTCATCGAAAACGATTAACTCACACTTTGCTAAACGCTCTTTTAGTTCATTTTGGGTCATTTTATTATTTAATAAATTATAGAGCGTGTCGGTTGTGATTGATATATAGGGGCTGTGGATATTCGCCATAACATAATCCATTTTCTCATTATTCTCTATATGCGTTATATTTGCCTTGTCTGTTTCTGATAGTTCTCCTGCGACCTTTTTCAATGGTGCAATTATTATCATGTCTTTGTAGTGAGTCGTTAAGTTCTCTTTAGTAAAAGTGCTTTTGCCTGTACCTGTTGGGCTTCCTAATATTATTTTATTGTGGGCTTTAAATTCTTCTATAATTTGTCCTGTAACATTTCCAAGATACTTTGACGAATTTAAGTTTATAAGCTTGTGGGTTTTGGGTGGGGTAACTTGGAGTTGGATATAATATTTAATATCTTCTGTAATGTCTCCACTAAGCTTAAGTTTCTTTTGCACCAACTCTTTAAACAAAGAGAGGTTATTAAATCGCTTCGCATTCTCTATTAATGGATTAATCTTCTCATCTATCTCTATCGAGTTTTCAAGCTGTTTTACTCTCTCACTATGCAAAACCTTTTTTATCTCTTTTAGAGCGTTCCTTTTAATCCCTTTTGTAGTCATATTTAACGACTGCAAATAATCCGTTATATCCTTGGTATCGTTTGGTAATTTGTTAACATCAACATAGTAAACTTTATTTAATAGTTTTCTATCCTCTCCCTGTAACTCCTGAAAGAGATTGATTATGTCTTTGTTACTTAATTCTTTGTCTTGGAAGAGTATCACGGTTTTATAATCTTGGCTAATGTGGCTAAAATGTAGTTTTATATGTTTACTATCAGTTACTAATATATCGCATTGTGGAAGTGCTATATTAGCGTTTATCCCATCTTTTAAGCCCTCACATAATATAAGCGTTGTTCTACTCTTATTTGCTCCCTTTAAATATGCTCCTATGCTCTCAAATCCACTCTCTTTTTTAAAAGTTGACCACCCATCATAATTAAATTTTCCATTCCATTTAAATCGTGCATTGTGTCGAGTACCATCTGTAAAATATAGCACTTCATGAGATATTTTTTTACCCTCTATCTCATCACTAAAATGTTTTATATTTTGGTGGGTTTTGTAATCATCTTTAAAAATATTTGATAACTGCATATTTGCCAAGAATTGAGGGCTTAACTCTTTGGCATTGGTTATCTTTTTGGCTGTTGGTAGGGGGTCATATTTTACCTGTGGCTGTGGTTTAGCCTGTGGGGTTAGGGTTGGGTGGTTCTCTTTGCCTAAACGCTTATTTAGGCTATAAATAAAAGTTGTGAGTTTTTGAGCCTTAAATGAGCCATCTTTGAAAGTATCTATTAGAAGAGTAATTTTATCTTTGGCGATATAAGTGTTGTACTCTATATTATCAAATGTGAAACGCTCTTCACTTGGATTAGTGAGTAAATTTATAATGTCATAATAGTTAAATGTTTTTAACATTCTTTTTTCCTGTGAATTATGTACCTCTTAATAGGCACTATGTTATAATCCACTTAACACGCTTCCGAGCTATGTTAAGTGAAAACTCACTTTAAAAGATTAATAGATTGTTGGTAGCTCTCTATTAATCTCACTGCATTCAAATCAAATCAAATTTTATCACTCTTAATCAATTCCAAAAAAAGCTCAAATAGCTCTGTTTTAGTTAGTTTCTTTTTTGTCGCCATCTCTTCATAGGTTTTAAAATCTTCGGGTATTACCCTAAATTGTAGCATCTTAGTTTTTTTTCGTTTTTCCTGTCGCATCATATCGCCTCATTAATTTGTACTTCCATTATATTTAATTTGTACTTCCATTAATCTTAAGTCTACCAAACTTAAGGCATGAACTATTGAGTAGCGATAGGGGGCTACGCCAAAGAGGGAAAAAAGGACATAAAATCGGTTATTGCTATAGTTATTCCTAAAATGAAATAAATCTAAATATTCGCTACCCTATAATTCAATTCCACATCCGTGGCAAATGACAAACGAAATGGCAATTTAAAAAGAGCGTGTACGATTTGCATCGAGAAATGGGAATAAAAACCTTTCTGCTTCCCATAACTTAGGGCTTTAAAAGGGTTTCAGAGTGCATAAAAAAAGTATCGTTATCTGTTCAAAACCTATACACTTTTTTCTTTTGTCATTCTAAATTTCAGTACACGCTTACACTCATTTGTCACTCGTTTAGTAGCGATAGGGGGCTACGCATAAGAGGGAAAAAAGGTGTGCAAAATTGAGTATTGCTATAGTTATTCCTAAAATGAAATAAATCTAAATATTCGCTACCCTATAATTCAATTCCACGTCCTAAATTTAATACCCTTGATATTGTTGTTGGTTTTGTTGTTGACCATTCCCACCATAATTATTATTATTTTGATTTTGCTCTTTAGGCTTAATCTCATAGAAATTTATCATTTGTCCATTAGTTGGCATAGCATCAAGTTTTAGAGACATTCCACCATCTTGATAAATGAAGAGCTTACCAATGGTTAGGTAACTCTTTTTCTGCTTATTGTGCTTCTTAGAGAAGTATTCTCCTGTGACAATCGTTGCGTTCATGGTTTTAGATACTTTAGAGGGTTGACCATAATTAGGGTTATAGTTTTGTTGATGTTGTTGCATTTTCTCATGCTCCTTATGTTTATTTTTTTGTACCTAACCTCTACAATGAGAAAATAGAGGGATTTATAAAAAACAAATCAAAAAGGTTTAGGGGTAGGTTGATTTTTCACAACCATTTCTAACACCAACATTATACCCAAAAATCCATATGCGAAAACCTCTCCAAACCCCACAATATAGTGACTTAGGAGCATTCTAAAAAGTTACTTTTTATCATCAAAACAAAATGGTTTGCAGGGGTTCAAGCTTTAAAAACTTTCACAAAAACTTTAATAAAATAGTTCATGCAAATTTAGTATTTTTTCTTCTAAAAAGTAAAAAGTTACAAAAGTTGCAAAAAAGTCACACCTTTAAAGCCCTAAACTTAGGGCTTTGTAGCACTTGATAGCCATATTCTGTAACTTTTCTTAAAAAGAGTGTTTTAAATCCCACAGTTATGAACGTTAGATAAAACGCCTAAAAATCCCAAACTCTCAAAACTTAAATCACTTAAACACGTTATACAAGCAATGCCTAACCTCATCAACCACAAAATAAGCCCCCAAAGGGCTTTACTCTAACACATACTATACCCACATACAAAAAGCC
>CAYPCV010000155.1:0-8810 GCA_964409295.1 uncultured Sulfurovum sp. | reverse complement strand
TATCTTCATTACTCTCTCCAAAAATAAGCAATTTGGGAACATATTTGAATATCCATTTCTCTCCTTGCTTTTTTCCTCCTAAGAGTTCAAGGACTTGCTTTTGGTATTTACTCTGTCTCTTTAACATACTAAATGGAATATTAATAGCTCCTGGAATAGTATATTGATTGTACTGTTTACTCTTTCTGACATCAATTAAAAGTTGGGCTTCCTTTCCTTTTAAATCTTTGATAAAGTCTAAAACTTCTAACTCTCCAACGGTACGAACACCTTTTATATTCATGGGTTGAATACAAAAAGGAGGGCAGGTATGTTCTTGATTTCTTGGAGTACGTTTTATGCGTAATGGTTGATTTTCATGAACAATGGTAATAGAGCTTAAGGTTTCTGTGATTTTTAGCTCTATATTCTTTTCTTTTATATCAATACTTTTTTGGTTCTCTTCGAGTAAGGATGAGATGTCACATCCTTGATTTCCATCTAAAGATGAGATGAGTAGAAGAGAATAGAGTAAAAGGTATTTATTGTGTTTGTACATTATAAACCTACTTTTTTAATAGTGATGCTTTGAGAAGTTCAGATAAGGAGTACGATTTAGAACCCTCTTCAAAGGCAAGTACATAACCCTCTTTGGATAAGACAATGGTTAAGGGGATAACGCCTTCCCATCCATACTGTTTTTGTAAATATGTATAGAGATTTTTATGCTCTTTTCCTGAAACAATATTGTAGTTTATTCCATACTCTTCAATAAACTCTTTTGACTGTTTATCACTATGACTTTGTGCTTCAATCGCGATAACATCAAATGTATCATTTAGAGAGTTTTTTAATTTAATGAGTTCTGGAATCTCTTTTTTACAAAAGGCACAGTCCCAACCGAAGATTTTTAAGAAAACAATTTTCCCTTCCATTCCTGAAATTTTAAATTTTCTATTCTCTGCTTCTATGGAAAATCTGTTTCCATTTAATGCTTGTAGTTGAAAGCTATTGTGGTTCACACCCGAGGGAGTGGTCTGTTTTATCTCTAAAATTTTTGTATAAAAGAGTATCCCTATCCCTAAAATTAATGCACCTACGATACTAAGTAGAATACTAATCTGTTTTTTCATCTAAATTCCTTTTTTTAAGGTGGTAGAATAGCTAAAAAGCGATTTAAACTCTCTTGTATCTATATTATTAATTTAATCTTATAAAATATTATTAGTTATTGTTAGTTTTATTGTCAAAATTTCACTTTTACTACCAACTTTTGTATTATTATTTCCTCAACAAAAAAGGAAATCAAGATGAACATATTTAGAAAAAAAAGTAATGATACAAGTAATGACTACTACAATGCTTATAAAGCAGAGTTAGGACGAGTAGAAAAGAAAGAGGGCTTCTTTTCATTGAATACTATTATTAAATTAGAGACAGCTGTTATTACAGCAGGTCTTATTTTTATGGGGTATAACAATTTTTTTACGGATTTATCTAAAAATTTCTCATTAGAGTTCAATAAAAATGCTTTTATTAGCCAGTCGGTTCTTTCTGAAAGTTATCAATTTGATAATAGTGATTCAGAATTAATGCTTCAATTAGAAGAGAGTGAAACTGATACACTTACTCCTGTAAAGATTAAAGAAGAGCGATTAAATGTTCAGAACAATGTACAGATGTTGGCTAAAAACTTAGATATGGACTTTGCTGACTTATCGTTAATTGTTGAAATTATTAAGTCTGAAATGACTACTAAAAATAGTACTACACAAGAAGATAAAATTATTATTGGTCAACTTTAAAGTATTACTGTAAGGCAATCATACTCATAAATCGTCCTGAACAACCTTTTTCTTTTCTATATGAGAAGTAATTTTCAACATTACAAGCTGTACATATATTGGACAATTCAATATTATGTTCATCAACCTCTGCTTGTATGAGTTGAATCTTATTTATGTAAGGTAAATCCAACATCTTTTTTTTGCCTCTATCTTCATAAGCACCTTTTATCTCTTTAAAATGTTTAGCAACATTCCAATCTACTTCATAACAGCATTTTCCGATAGAGGGTGCAATAGATGCTAAAATATCTTTAGGATTAGAGTTAAAGACCTCTTTCATTTTTGCTATAGTTTTAAAGAGTATCTTTTGCTCTGTCCCTTTCCATCCTGCATGTACCACAGCGATAACATTTTGTTTTGTATCCAAAAGTAAAATAGGAACACAGTCAGCCGTTAAAATAGTTAGCATAATGTTCTTTTGATTGGTAATCAATGCGTCACAGTCTTCTATGGCACTCTCTAAAGTTTTCCACCCTTGTGTCTCTTTCTTTGTAATTACTTTAATATTGGCACTGTGCGTTTGATTAGCAACAACAAAGGAGATATTTGGAAAATTTTGATTAAAGAAAGTTCTATTTTTGATAATCTCTGAGGGGTTTTCTTGAGTATGTAAAGCAAGAGAGAACGAATAGGGTTTAGTGGAGTCTTTTTGTGTAACAAGATGTACGCAATTTTTCTCTTTTGATAAGTTTTTGAAGGTATAGATATTTTTCATAGAGGGTTCTTTGTCTATTTGGTGGGCGAATACGCCCACTTACTGTTATTTGTTGATGTGAGAATCTTCTTGATGGTCTACATAAATCATTTGACGTAGTTTCTCTTGGTAGCCTTTTAAATCACAAGCTTTTAAATCGGTTACTCCATCTTCAAAAGCAGCTTCAGCTACAGCAGAAGCAACCCATACCAGTGCTTCTCTTGAAAATGGTGTAGGGATAATGTGTTTTCTTCCATATGCTAAATCAGGGTCATTGTACGCAGCTTTTACATAGTATGGAACAGGCTCTTTTGCTAAGGCTGCCAACGCTTTTGCTGCTGCCATTTTCATGTTTTCAGTAATCTTTTTAGCACCTGAATCTAAAGCACCTCTAAAGATAAAAGGGAAGCCTAAAACGTTATTTACTTGGTTAGGATAATCACTTCGTCCCGTACCTACAATAATATCTGGACGTACAGCTTCAACTTTATCTGGTGTTATTTCAGGATTTGGGTTAGCACAGGCAAAAATAATAGCATTTTCTGCCATTGTCTCTACCATTTCAGCAGAGACAATATCTGCTGAAGATAATCCCAACATCATATCTGCACCATTTAATGCATCTGCAATGGTTCTAGCTTCAGTCTCGACAGCAAAGGCTTGTTTATATTTATTTAAATCGGTACGTCCAGAGTGAATCACTCCTTTTGAATCCAACATAACAATATGTTTTGCACCTAAGTTTTGATACATATTTGCAGAGGCAACTCCTGCTGCACCTGCACCAATAATTACAATTTTAATATCTTCAATTTTTTTATCGGCTAACTCTAAAGCATTTAGTAGTCCAGCAGAAGTAATTATTGCTGTACCGTGTTGGTCATCATGCATCACAGGTATGTCAATACGTTCTTGGAGTTTTCTCTCTATCTCAAAACACTCTGGTGCTTTAATGTCTTCGAGGTTAATTCCACCATAGGTATCTGAAATAGCTACACATGTATCAACGATTGCATCAATATCATGAATATTTAAAATGACATCGACAGCATCTACATTGGCAAAAGATTTAAAAAGAACAGCTTTCCCTTCCATAACAGGCTTTCCTGCAAGTCCTCCAATATCTCCTAAACCTAAAACGGCAGTACCGTTTGATATAACAGCAACTGTGTTTCCTTTATTGGTATATTTATATGCCAAAGAGGGGTCTTCTGCAATTTCTAAACAAGGATAAGCAACTCCTGGAGAGTATGCCATAGATAACTCTTTTTGCGTTTTACACGGTTTGGTAATTTTGGTAGCAGTTTTTCCTTTGATATGATAGTCTAATGTCTCTTTTTTAAATGTATTCATGGTTTTTTTCCTTAAATTTTTTCAAATGAAATCTTAGCATAATGAAACATAATAATGGTTAATTAACACAAATTTGTTATAGTTAGGTAATTGAATATCTATAGATAAGATTTTCAAATGTATAATATTTATCTATCACTTTTTTAAATAATTTCTTTTTTTACTTTTTACTTTTTATTCTTTTTTTAAAATTATGCTACAATAGTTTTATGAAAAAAATATCATGGGAGTGATAGAGGATGAAAAAATATTTATTGGGGTTTATGACACTTTTTCTACTGTCAGCATGTTCTCAAAAGCATCAGATTAACATAGGAGAGATTACACTACAAAAGGCATCTTCTATAGTAAGTTCGGGGGTTAAAGAGCATTACATGTCCTTTACCCAAGAGTATTATGATAATAAACTCTATCCTGTTTCTGAGTATTGTGATGATAAACGGGCATATTTGACCGATGATAAATTTTCTACTGAAACGTATTTGAAAATTACTAATGAACGTACCAAGCAGAGTAGGGTAGGAAAATATCCAATATGGTTTTTGCTAAACGATGATGCATCTAGTATAAGCTGTGTTAAAAAGAGTGCTAACTTTATTAATGCTGAACCTTTTGTGGTTTCAGATTCAGACAACCTTTCTGTTAAATTACTCCAAAAAAATGAAGCTGAAAAGGGGGTTCCTATTCGTGAATTGGGGGTACTTATTGATTTTGTCTCCTTGGTTGTCCCTCAAACAGCCAATTTTTTACTACGCACCAATAATATTATTAAAGACCCTGTTACTCAGAATTATCTTAATATGATGGATAATGCTTTTCGACATGGCGATTTGGATGGAACAAAGAGTCGAGATTTTACAACCAAAATATCAGCCATTAAAGTAAAATTGAATGTTCCAGAAGAGGATAATGTGGTGCAAGAGTTGGGCTATATTTTATTAAAACCAAAATATAGAACAACTTTGAGTACGGTTGATTTAATTAATGGTGTTCCTAACTTTAGGTCTATCTACAGCAGTGCTGATTCTCGTATTACAGATATTATGAATTATCAATTAGAAGATAAGAATATTGCTATTGGGTCGGTTGTAGATAATTTTAGGCAACTCTCTAAGGAACATTTAATTGATGCTTTAGTCTCTTTGAATACGCGTTTAATGAATCGCTTTACACGCTATGACCGAGCATTGGTATTGAGTTTAGCCTTACAGCAGAGTGACTTCTATAAAGAGCTTGTAGAGGATGTACGAAAAAAAAACTTTTCCAATATAAAAATGGCTTTGGACATTTTAGGTCATGATAAAAATCCTTTACATGATTTATCAAAAGAGTTAAAAGCTACGGAGTGTAAGTACTATTCGCTTATGTATCAAGCCTATAGTTTAACAAAAAGTAGAGAGTCTCAACTATTAGAACAAGCAAGTAAAAATCAACGTTCGGCAGAAGAGGCAAGAGAAGCTCAAATTGCATTGCAAGGTATAGAGAATTTTTTACGTCCTGTGAGTCGTTGGAACTATATTGCTAGAATGTTCAGCCCGAACAGTTTTATCTCTTTAACAAATGGAAAAGTTTTGAATCTGCATGAGTTACAAGAACGGTACAATCGTGAACAAAATGTAAGTTCCTATGGTTGCTATACCAATTTAAACAGTAAGATAGAAGGGGTTAGTATTCAGGATTATCTAATTCATCCAAGTTATAGTAATGGTGTAAAGTATGACTATATGGCACTTTCTGTGGATAAAGATTATAATGTTGATACTGTTTTTTATAAATTTATATTTTCAAATAGTGTAAAAATTGATAAAATATTGATTGATGAAAAAAATCAATTTATTATGAAGAGAAGAATTCGTGATGTACTTAACATGAAACAGTCACGGAGCTGTTTTAATGAAATTAAAAGGTTATTTTAAGATGAGGTTAGAAAATAGTAAAATTAAAGAGCGTAGAAAAAAAAGAGTGTTTCTTCCTATTGTCTATTTTATATTAGAGTTAACGTTGGCTTGGTTGGTGTTTGTTATTCTTCAAATTTCCTATAACCCTTTGGATTGGGCTGTATGGAGTCAAGTATTAATGATACTGTTTGTGATTTATGCTTTTTTTAAAATGTTGCATATTTATAATAGACAAAAAGATTATCCTAAAATGTAAAGAGATTTTTGTGTTTAAAGAAGAAGATTTAGTGGTGACCCCTAGGAGACTCGAACTCCTGTAACATGGATGAAAACCATGGATCCTAACCGCTAGACGAAGGGGCCACTAAATATATATCATAAGTTTCTAAATGGTGACCCCTAGGAGACTCGAACTCCTGTAACATGGATGAAAACCATGGATCCTAACCGCTAGACGAAGGGGCCATTTAATAACTTAGTGACGGAATTATAGCAGAGAAAACTTAAAATATACTTAAATATGATAAAAATATTTTTTATTGATTATTAGATATAATCTCATTTTTTAAAGGATATAAAAAATGATAAAAAGAATAGTAATTTTTATAATGGTGTTTTTTACGTTTAATGCCTGTACGGGAGTACAGATAGAGAAGCAAGAGAGTGCTTTTATTGTTATGAAAACAGCCACATTTAAATATGCAGATATGGGATTTATTAGTAATAGCCCTAGTAAAATAAAGGTAGAGATATATGGAGCAGGTCAGCCATTGATGAGTTTAGAAATTAATGGTATGAATGTTTGTATGTCTACGTTTGAGTGTATGGAGAAAAAAGACTTTAATGAAAAAGTTTTAGATGCTTCTTATCCTGACACACTGCTTGAAAATATTTTTAGAGCAAAACCTATTTTTAATAAAGAAAACGTTGTTAAGAGTGAGGATGGTTTCTCTCAGAAATTGACAAAAGAGAGTGAATATGATATATCCTATAGTGTAAAAGGGAATCAACGTATTTTTCGTGATACTCTAAATAAAATTTTAATAAAAGTGAGAGAGCAGTAATGAAATTTGTAGGGGCACATGTAAGTGCAAGTGGTGGAGTGGACAATGCTCCTTTAAATGCAATGAAAATAGGGGCAAAAGCGTTTGCTCTGTTTACTAAAAATCAGAGGCAGTGGAAAGCAAAGCCTTTAGAAGCAGAGATGATAGAGAGCTTTAAAACTAATTTAGAGAAATCGGGTATTTTGCCTAAGCATGTTTTGCCTCATGATAGCTATTTGATTAATTTGGGTCATCCCGAAGTTGAAAAGCTTGAAAAGTCACGAGAGGCATTTATAGATGAACTTCAACGTTGTGAGCAACTAGGATTAGAACTTTTAAATTTCCACCCAGGAAGCCATTTGGTTAAAGTTGCCAAAAAAGACCCCGAATATGCTGATAAAATTATGGAAGCTGAACTTACTTGTTTGGATGTCATTGCAGACTCTTTGAACGTGGCGATAGAAGCAACCAAAGGGATGAATGTAAAATTAGTTATTGAAAACACAGCAGGACAAGGGACAAACCTTGGTTATAAGTTTGAACACTTGGCTCATATCATAAATAAAGTAGAAGATAAGAGTAGAGTAGGTGTGTGTTTAGATACTTGCCATACATTTACAGGTGGCTATGATTTACGAACGCGTGAAGCTTATGATTCAACTATGGATGAGTTTGAACGATTAGTTGGCTTTGAGTACCTATCTGCCATGCATATTAATGACTCTAAACCAAAATTAGGAAGCCGTGTTGATAGACACCATTCATTGGGCGAAGGCGAGATAGGTTGGGATGCATTTAAGTTTATTATGAACGATGAACGAATGAATGATATTCCTTTGGTATTAGAGACTATTAATAGCGATATATGGGAAGAGGAGATTAAAGCGATGTACAATATGGTTGAAAGTTAACTTTTCTGCTCCTATTTAATCTTTAAATATAACAAGATATAATAGAAGTTAAATACTTTTAAGGAGCAGAAATGAGACAGATTGTTAAAACGATTGCCATAGTTACTCCACTTCTATTTATAGGGTGTGGAGATAGCTTAAGTCAACCAAGTACAGAAGAGGTTAAAGGTGGAGAGTTACTGGTTAATTTTCTTGGGTCTGCAATAAAACCAAGTTTGGTAGATGCAGGTCTCATTGATGCTAATAAAACGGTATATGGGTATAAAGCATTTAAAATCCCTTACACAACACATGATGAAGAGGGAGAAGAGGTTAAAGCTTCTGGTCTTTTTGTTATTCCGACAGGGTTACCTACAATTGTTACAACTCAGTTAGGTTTGTCAATGGTTGCTGATGACCATGGAACGATTTTTGCCAACAGTGAAGCCCCCTCTGTGATTGCAGATTACACAGGTGCGCCTGATGGCTCTTCTCTAATTATCACTTCTTTGGGTGGATTTGCTACCTTGCAACCTGATTATATAGGTTTTGGGGATTCAAAAGAGCATTATCATCCATTTGTGTTAAAAGACTCTTTAGCGAACTCTACAGTTGACTTTATTAAACAGGTTAAAATCTTTGCGAAAGATAATAATATTACTTTAAATAATCAACTCTTTTTAACAGGCTACTCTGAAGGTGGTTACGCTTCTTTAGCAACACTTAAAAAGATAGAAGAGAAACAGTTAACTGATATAAAAGTAACTATGTCAGCTCCTATGGCAGGACCTTACGCTTTAAAAGCAATGGCTGATGGGGTATTGAGTCAGCCTAAACTAAGTGTTCCCTCTTTTATGGCAAATGTTGGCTATGCTTATGCTAAAGCGAATAATCAAGAGCTAAATTCAATTATTAATGAACCGTATGCCTCAAAACTTCCTACACTCTTTAATGGCGATTTAGACCGAACTAAAATTGACCCACAACTGACTCAAGATACAACAGGAGCTACAGGGCTTTTTTCTCAAAGCTTTGTAAGCGATTATTTTTCAAGTGAAACCAACTGGTTTAAAGTAGCCGTTACTGAAAACTCTCTCCATGCATGG
>CAYPCV010000154.1:0-3809 GCA_964409295.1 uncultured Sulfurovum sp. | reverse complement strand
ATGACTACTCTTTCAATTCTTAAGAGGTATTTTTGATAAATTTGAGGATTTTTATAACTGTTTGTGGAGTGCCATTATAGCATAAAAGAAGAAAAAGCCCTTTTAATAGAAAAGGACTAAAATTAAAACTATTTAAAAAGTTCGCTATGACTTCCAATATCAACCAACTCTAAAACATTATTTTCAATTCTATAAATTAGCAATAAATCGGGTTTTATGTGGCACTCTCTAAAATCTTTCATGTTCCCTTTTAATTGATGGTCTTTGTATTTTGTCTCTAACTCTTGACCATTGAGAAGATTATAAATAACTTCAATATAATTTGTCTCCTCATCATCGGTCAATTTTGTTTTTTTGAAACTTCTTTTAAAACTGTTCGCTCTTGATAATTGATACTTCATGATTTTAAATCTTTCATCATCTCATCAATACTATCATATTTTGTAACCTCTCCCCTCTTGGTCTCCTCTATGGCATTTTGTAGCTGTTGAGTTGGTACTTTCATCTCAAAAGGTAAACCACCCTCTAAACGTACTTTATTTAAAAAAATATTTATAGCATCAGTTACGGTTAAATTATACTCTCTAAAAATCTCTTTTGCACTATCCCACGCGATAGGGTCTACTTTGATTGATGTTTGTCTTCTTGCTATCATGGTAATTCCTTTGAAGTATTTTATCTATAATACTATGAAGTGAATTAAAAGAAGATTTTCACCACTCCCCTACTCTGATTTATTAGTTACAACATTTTCAACATCAGCCAAAGCCCGATAACCATTTTTAAACATAATCAGATTCATATCTTCTAACTTTGCATAGAGATTAACCAAGGCTCTTTCTGTCTCTCTCCCCTTGGTGGACTGCTCTAAAATAAATCTTTTTGGTATCAACTTATCACCCTCTTTCACCTCTCCATTATCCCATAATAATTTTATAAATTCACCCTCAACATGAGAGAATTTTAATAAATCTACAACCTTTTTTTCTTCCTTTTCTGTTATTTTTTGTTGTGCTTTCTCTTTATTATTTAAGTTTTCTTTAAGATGATCTTCTATTTCGGTACGCGTACCCGAACTTGTGGGCTTTCTCTTGTTAATAATAGGTAAAAAAGAGGACTTTTCTCTATTCTCGTCTAATCGGTTGGTAACACCCGTTAAATAGGTAGTTGAACCACTATTGGCATCAAAAGCTATTTGAGCCTTATTCGGTTGATTTTGATAGTTTTGAGCCATTGCATAGGACGGGGTAGGGGGGTTACTAACTACTCCTAACACTTGGTTTATGGTGTTGGTCACTTGCTCGGTTTTTTTCTCGACAACCACACCATAAACATTAGCTTCAATCTCCTCTAGCTTACTTAATTGAGTAGTTAAATTTTTGACCTCTTCACTTGTATTTAGTGCCAATAGAATTTTAGAGACCAATGAAAAATAACTCATAACTTCCAACACAACAAAAAGTAAAAAGAGGGTATCTTTTAGCGTCTCAGCTAACTCTTTCTCTTTTCCTATAATCTCGTTTTGTAGTGTTTGGTTTTGGGTTGTGGTCTTAAGTAAGGTAATAAGTTGATTGTTACTGCTTATGCTTTGCATAGCTGTTTTATCATCATGAATAGTTCCATTATTAAAAACTCTGGTCAAAGCTTGGTTTGTTGCCAATACCTCTTTTATCTGTTTGTTTGCTGTCTCACTTGTAGCCATATTCATTTTTAAAATAGATACTCTCTTATCTTGCACCATAATCTTCTCGAAATTATTTAAACTTTTAAAGTGCGTGAGTATAGAGATAGTAGCTAATCCCAAAAAGATAACACCCATCATTATTTTAGATAAGCCCGTGAATGTAGTAAATAGAGAATCTAAAGCGTAATGAGTGAACACTACCAACACAAAAGCAAAAAACAGACCTATAACCAAAGAGAGGGTAAAGCCTAAAGGGGTTGATAAATCCATATAAATAGAAAATGTACTTATTGCCACACTTATAACGGCTAAAGGTAGCCATAGCGACCCAAAGACCTTTATTATCTGCTCTTGTTTACTTGCTCCCGTGCTATCTTTGTACATTCTGTTTAATGACTGTTTAGCCATCATTTCGGTTTTCTTTGCTATCATACTATTTCCTTTATTTCTTTAAATATGGATAGGCTAAGGGTAAGTGATTGGTAGTCGAACCCTTAGCACCTCTTTATCTGCTCTTCAAACTTCTCTACATTCTCATAAATTGCCACCAATACACCGTTACGATAGAGAGAGACATCTTTTAAGATACTGCTGTACTCATAGGAGGTAAAGTTTATTTTTAAATCTCTATCTCTCATTATGAAACCTTTTTTAACTTTGGTTAGTTGCATTGCCTTATCTCCTAAATTGGTAATAAATATCTTCTAAAATCAGAAAGTTTAAATCTCTCCAAACTCTCAACGCTATTAAACTGCTCTTTGCTCTCATGATTGTTCATGAACCTATTATCAATTAGGCTGTTAAGTTGGTAAGTGAGGTAATCGTTTGAATACTCTTTGATACCTGCCAACCGTGCAACATCTGCAACATCATACAAATCATCCAAGAAGTTAAACCCCTCTATGTAATCTATAAAACCTTTGCTCTCATGCTTGGTCACATCAAAAGTTAAGGTAATTTCTAGCCGTTTCCACCCTTTTAAATTATCTGTGATAATCTCCTTTTTTTGCTGTTCTAACTGTTTTGTATACTTATCATAAAAGATAATTTTACTCATACCGTTACGCCCTGTATTATTAATATAAAGGCTTGTTTTTTCTAGCTTAACGCCATGTTTAGAGAATGGCATTAACGCCGATTTAAAGCCCTTTACGGCTTCTTTGTTAATGGGTCTATGGTCATAAGTATCTATGGCAATATCAACACGGCAAACTTTAAAAGTTTTACGTTTCAAGAAACTACTAATTACCTGCATTGCTTCACTACTAATCTTTTTAGTAGGTTGGTGGAGTCCTGCAAATGTGACCATACAATAAGAATCTTTTTTAATTTTACGCTTGGTAGCCACATCAAAAAGGGTGGGCGTATTTCTAATAATGCTTATGTACAAATCTTTATCTTTTGGCTTGACCTTTGGTAACTTGATAATCTCTACCATAGGAGAAAACTTATCAGACTTTAACCGTTTGGTCGTATCTGCTTCCATCTCAACGGCTATTTTTTCATAAAGCTTGTGACTCTGTGAAACTTCTTGAACCACCAAGCCCAATGTATCAGCCATCTTTTTAACTGTCTCATATTTTGCTATTTGTTGAATGCTGTCTATACCTTGGTTATTCAGCACAAAACGCCCATTTAATGCAAGAATATCAGCAATAGAGGGGTAATCAATCTTCATTGATTTAGTCATGATTCGCCCCCTTTAGTGCTTGATAGTTCATTGCTTTAGTTCCTATATGGCTTTGTTATAAACAACTGTATAATCTTTACAGTTACCCATATTTCGTTCTAGTTCTAATCTAGTTACATTATGTGCAATGTTATTTATAGTCATAATCTCCTCTACTGCTTCAAACAAAGAGGTATCGCTTTTAATTGGAAACCAAATATCATTCCCTTGTAGCTTTCCCTCTATAAAATGAAACTCTTTTTCTGTTGAAATTATCATAATTTTAGCTCTCATAATTACGCTCCTACCTCTATACTATTATTTTCAAGCCATTGGTCAAGCTCTAAACGGTCATATCTAATATTTTTACCTACTTTTGAGAAAGGTATCTGTTTAAATCTTCTCATTCTTGCTTGGGTATTGTTATTAAAATCATATTCACGCTCTACATCTTCA
>CAYPCV010000153.1:0-13832 GCA_964409295.1 uncultured Sulfurovum sp. | reverse complement strand
AAAATCTTTTGGCTTTTTTTTAATGAGCTTATAAACTTTTTGAATACTTTCTTGTTCATGCTTTGATTCTTTGTTTTTATTTGTTGCTTGTATTATACCTATTTTTTTGATGTTTTTAAAATTAGAATTGCTGTAAGGTTTGGACGATGAATAATAACTATTTCTTAGATGCTTTTGAAGAGTATTATCGGATTGCTACTAAGTAATTAAATAATAAGATATGATTTTAGAAAGGTTTTTATATGGATTTCTTAACATTTAAAACATTTATAAGTCCTGTAGCTCTTATTGTTTTTTATTATATGGGGGCAATAGTGATGCCGATATTTGGTTGGCTTTTTTCACGTTGGTTAATGAAAAAGATAAGATTTATTGAGAAAGGTTATCAAGAGAGTAAAAACTTTGCTTCCATTCTCTTTAGTTTGAAGTATAAAATGTTATTTATACTGTTTTTTATGATGATGTTTCTTTTTATGGAACTGTTATGGCGAATGATGTTTGAGTTTTTAATAGCCTATATGCAGATATGGGAAGTTTTGGTATAATAACCCCAATAAAAATATAATAACTATAAGGGAAATGTTGTGCAAAAAGAACCAATGTTAAAAGTGACGTTTGATAATTTATCAAAAGAGTTAGAACAGTTAAAAACCGTAGAGCGTGCAAAAATAGCACATGTGATTGATGTAGCGAGAGAGCTTGGAGATTTAAAAGAGAATGCTGAATATCATGCAGCTAAAGATAAGCAAGGATTAATGGAAGCTCGTATTTTAGATTTAACCGATTTAGTAGGACGGGCTCAAGTTATAGACCCTGCTACTTTGCCTCATGCTCGTGTAAGTTTTGGCTCAACAGTTGAGCTTGTTGACCAATCAGATGATAGTGAAGTGACCTATACTTTAGTAGGCTCACAAGAGTCAAATCCTGATAAAGGGTTGATTTCTATTGGTTCTCCAATGGCTAGGATGTTGCTTGGAAAAGAGGAGGGAGATGAAGTTGAGATTACACTTCCTTCAGGAAAAAAATCATTTGATATTGAGTCTGTCTCTTATGAAGAGATAGTACTATAGTATATAATTTAAACTAATAAAAAGAGAAAATAATGGTAAATGTAGGTATTGTTGGGGCGAGTGGATATACAGGCTTAGAGTTAGTGAAAATGTTGCTAACTCATCCAAAATTTGTGTTGAAATATTTGGCAACAACGACAGGCGATACAGTGATAGAAGCGATTCATCCTTCGTTGGTAGATGTAATTACTTATCCTGTGGAAAAAGCTTCTGTTGAAGCAGTGGCTAAGAGTTGTGAATTAGTCTTTTTGGCATTGCCTCATAAAGCTTCTATGGGATTTGCTAAAGAGCTTCTTAACCAAGGGGTAAAAGTAGTTGATTTATCAGCCGATTACAGACTTGATTTAGAGACTTACGAAAAGCATTATTGTGAGCATGAAGATAAAGAGCATTTAGATGAATCGGTCTATGCATTAATTGAATATTATCGAGAAGATTTAAAAAAGGCAAAACTTGTCGCAGGACCAGGCTGTTACCCAACGGCTACACTGCTTGGTATATTGCCTTTTATTCCTTATTTAGAGCATACAGCACCACTATTTGTTGACGCAAAATCAGGAGTAAGTGGAGCAGGAAAGAAACTTAGTGAAAGTACACATTTTGTTAATATAAACGATAATATTTTTGCCTATAATCCATTGAAACATCGTCATGCTCCTGAGATTGCAGAGAAGATAGAAAAAGTACATGGTGTAAAGATGAATGTAAATTTTGTGCCTCATCTGATTTCTGCTACACGAGGGGAGTTGGTCTCGGTTTATGCAACTTTAAAAGAGGATATTGAGCCATTAGAAGTACTTAAAGAGTTCTATAAGGACGATATGTTTATTCGTATTCGTGAAAAGCCTGTAGATATTAAAAGTACAGCAGGAACACATTTTTGTGATATTTTTGCGATGAAAAATGGAAATGCTCTTTTTGTAAATTCTGCAATTGATAATCTGCTTCGTGGAGCATCTTCACAGGCGTTGGTCGCAGCCAATTTGATGTGTGGCTTTTCAGAAGGATTGGGTGTTCCTACTATAGCGTATGTTCCCTAAGCCTAGGAGTTAAAACTCCTACTATTTTGAAGGCAATGCACCTTTATCTGGAAGTCGAATGATAAAGGTAGTCTTTTTATTGAGAATACTCAACGCTTCGATACTTCCTTGCACTCTTTCAATCATATTTTTACTCATATAAAGTCCTAAACCTGTACCTTTTGTTTTGTGTTTTGTTGTAAAGTAAGGTTCAAAAATATTTTTTAGAATCGGTTTTGGAATTCCTCCTGCATTGTCTCGTACAGCAATAATAAGCTCATCTTTTTCATGGTAGACACGAATATAAATCAGTCCATTACGGATTTTTTTCTCTTCAAAGGCATCACGAGCATTGTTAATAAGGTTCATAATAACATGCTTTAAATCATTTTCAAAACCTTTGTATTTAATGTCATTTGCACAATCAAGTTCAATTTGAATATTAGATTTAACCAAAGTCTCTTTGATTAAAAGAATAGTGGAGTTGATAACTTTTTTAATATTAAAGGTTTGTGCCAAATCTGAATGGTCAACAAAACGTCTGAAATCTTCGATGGTATCAGAGAGAAATTGAACAGAATTATTTACTTTTTTTGCTAGTACTTCCAAATCAATCTCATCATCTTTTCCTAATTTTGCTTTAATAATAACATCGTTCATCATCCATGAAACGGTATTTAGAGGTTGTCGCCACTGGTGGGCAATATTTTCCAAGATTTCCCCCATAGAAGCCAAGCGAGATTGTTGGTTCATAATTGCATTTTGTCGTTTCTCTTTGCGTACAGCATTATTGATTTTTATCTGAAGCTCTTTGTTTAGGGTTTCCAACTGTTTGGTTCGTTGGTTAACCATGTTTTCAAGGTTTTCAGTGAGTAGGTTTAACTCATTGGCTGTTTTGTGCATAATAGAGTATAGGTTTTTATTTGCAACTTCAAATGGGGTAATATTTTTTTCTGTAAACTCTTTTAATTCTATATAAGAGGTTGTAGATTCTGAAATAGCAGCCATAATAAAGGTATGATTATGTGAAGTATTAGGCTGGTTTTCAGTATTGAAATACTCTTGAATTGTACTGTACCCAAAGATATGGTTGTTACTTTTTATATTTGAGATGTAGTGAATAATTGGAATTCTAAAACCATACTCATAAGAGATACATGCACCTATCCATAAAGCCTGTGCAGGAGTATTCGATAAAAAGGAGTAAATTTCTTGAATTCTATTCATCATGGCATTATAGTTACCAATTGAGAGTTGGACAATATCTCCCTCTTGAAGTTCTTGTGCTGAAATAACACTTTGATTAGAAAAATTACTCTCTAGAATGTTGGCTGTGTAGGAGATGTTGTTTTTACTAACATAGAGAGGAACTTGTAAAAATACCGATGGGTCTTGTTCAATATTTGGGAAGTATTTTTTATAAATATCCAGAGAAGGACTCTTATCAATTGTTAGAATATTGGAATCTTTAATTTTTGTAATTTTTTTCTTTTTAGAGATTGGTTTCCAATCAAACGATTGAAAAAGTTCAACATTTAAATTTTCTCCATGCATAAAGATAAGAATAACAGCTTTATTATAGATTGTTCCATTATGAAAAACAAAAGAGTTTCCTGAATTGTACTCTTTGTTTGTTGCTCCTCCACCAAAAACTTTTAAGTGAGAAAACTCTAAGCCCAACTCATTTATATATTTAGCTGTATTGTGGTCATTGTAACTTGATAGAATTTCCAAAGCTTTTGTATCTGCTTGCAGATAATCTTCAATAAATAAGAGGTCAGGAGTCTGCTCTTTTCCTTTGATATGATGATTGTTTAAGTCTACAACTAATGAGGAGATACGAGAAGTTTCAAATTCTATTATAGAGATAATTGGTTGTGTATTTAAATCGGTTACTCGATGGTTTATAAAACTGGTAAAACTTTGCATTCCGACAATCGTTGCATCAGGAAAGATTTTTTCTAAGTTTACTAGTAGTTTTTTTAATATTTTTTGGTCATCAGATGAATAGTTTATCTCTATAAGTAGTTTTTCACTATTCTTGATGTTATGTTCTTTAATCCACGTTAGAAAACCTTTATGTTGGTCATAATAATGTACAAGTTGTTTCATAATAGTTCGCCCTTATTTAAATATTTTTGAACCAATGCGTACAAGATTTGAACCACATTGAATAGCTAACTCATAATCATTACTCATCCCCATAGAACAGATGTTTGCATTGTAGCTTTTAAGTTTTTCATAAATATTATAGGTCGTTTCAAAGCTTTTTTGAATCTCTTTTTTATCTTCACTATGAGCCCCAATACTCATAAGCCCTTTGAGTCTAATCTGTGGACAGCTTTCGATAATCTGTGCATAAATATCTTCTGCCTCTTCTACGGAAACACCCGATTTACTCTCTTCGTTTGCAGAATTGATTTGTAACAGACAATTCATGGTTTGATTTCTGTTTTCAAGACGTTGGTTTAGTGCTTCTGCTAATTTTAGTGAATTCAATGATTGAAATAGTGTAGGGCGTAACTCAATAAGTTTATTGATTTTATTACTCTGTAGAGTTCCCATCATGTGCCATTCTAAAGGCAACGCTTCTAAACGGTTCATACGATTTTCAAGTTGTTGAACTTGATTTTCTCCAAAAGCTCTTTGACCCAAATGGTAAAGCATTTTTATGTTCTCTTCATCTGAATACTTTCCTACGGCTACGAGTTTGACTATATGGTGTTCGCTTACAGCAATTCGTGCCTCTTCTATGTTCCAAATAACTTCATCTAAATTTTTTCTTAATTTTTCTTTTAACATTTATTTTCCTGTTTATCCAAATAATTTATTCATATCGTTGTACAAGCCCAAGAGCATGACTGAGAGTAAAATAACCCATCCTAATAGGGTTAGTTTATACATAATTTCTTGATTAGGCTTTCGTTTTGTAATCATCTCATAGAGGTTAAATACAATATGCCCACCATCTAGTGCAGGGATAGGCAAAAGATTTAAAACACCTAAGTTAACAGAGATAAGTGCTGTAAAAAATAGAAGAGCTGTAACTCCAACACTAGATGCTTTTGCTGTGACATCAACAATTGAAACAACTCCTCCTAATTGTTCTACAGGAACTAAACCTGAGAGAAGCTTTTGAAGACCTTTAACAATAAGCATAGAAGCGTTTAGTGTTTGAGTATAAGCATAATCTAAGCCTTTCTCTATGCTATAGTGTATCGTTGTGGTACTGTTAATATCAGGTTTAATCCCAATAATTTTTCGTTCAATAGTTTCATTGAACTTATTTTTGACTTCTTGTAGCCGAGGAGTAATGGTTAAGTCAATGTATTCATTTTTTCTAAGTACAGTTACTTGTAGGTTTAGAGCATTTTTTTGAATACTCTCTCCTATCTCTTCCCAATATAGAATCTTATCTCCATTGATTTGAACAATTTTATCGCCTACTTGCACTCCTGCTTGGTAGGCAGGTTGTGTGGTATTAACATCACCTACTGTTGCCAAAAGTTTTGGAACACCGATAAACGATATAGAGAGATAAAGTAAAAATGCCAATAAAAAGTTTGCAAAAGGACCTGCTAGTAAAATAATAATTCTTTGCCAAGGCTTTTTAACGTTATATGAGTCTTCATCATACGATACAAAAGAGGGGTCAGTATCGTCTTGACCCTTCATTTTCACATAGCCACCTAATGGAATCATAGAGATTGTCCATTGTGTTTTTCCTATCTGCTTTGTAAGCAGTTTTTTACCAAATCCAATACTGAAAACATCAACTTGAACACCAAAGAAACGTGCTGCCAAGAAGTGTCCTAATTCATGAAAAAATATGAGAAATGATAATATTAATAATGCTGTGAAAATACCCACTAAATATCCTAAGTTTTTTAAAGTATTATAGCAAGCTATAGATTAAAAGGCTATAGATAAAAATAGAGTTTCTATTTTTTAAATAAAAAACAAATAAAATATGTTAAAATTGAACATTATATAGAAATAGGAGAGAGTTATGACAAATGAAGATATAAATTTTATTGATACTACAGAGGGAGCAAAAGATAAAATAGCAGAGGCAAAAGAGTTAATTAGGGACTCTAAAGATTTGGTTTCAGAGGTAGATTCATTGGTTCAAGAGTGCCAACTAGGTGTCTCGAAAGCTGCTGATGATTTTGATACACAAAAACGAACTTTCTTTAATAAAACGTTTAAAGCTTCTGAAGAGCTACTCAAAAAATTGGGTATTGAGTATGGTACAAATAAGAGTCTGCATGAACCTTTTGAACTCTCTGTAAATAGTTCGGTAGAAAACCTTGAAATAGAGTACATTAGTTCTGGTAGATTTACAGGAATGCTTTTAGCCTTAATGGTTGCTCTTCTTACTTTTTTTGGATGGATTTACTTTGCTACTAAAGCGTTAAATATCCCTTTAAATCAGGTTACTATTAAATCAATAGAGAACAATATGGATGCTGTATTGACATGGATTGGTGGGGGTGTTGTTGGTGTACATGGACACTCAATGGTTGGTGCGTTGGTTTTGGGGTTTTCGGGACTTATCATGGCATGGATTGTCTATGCTGTACGGATTCACTTCAAAACAGATAAAAATTTACGAGTAGCAAAAAAAGCCTATATTGAGTCAAGAGCATACTCTTTTTCTAAAGATGAGTGTAAAAAAGAGATGTTACGCGTAGATGCACATCTAAGAGAAGCGATTATTAGTATTGAAAACTTTAGCGTTGTTCTGAATGAACAAAATGGAATTTTAAAACGAATTGTCTATGTTGAAGGTGTTGCAAATGAGGAGAAATCGTATCATCCAAGCTCTAAAAAGATTATGCGTGAAACGGAAAAGATTATGAACAGTATTGAGACGTTATTAAATACATCGGTTACAAAAGATGGGACGCTCAACCCTGAATCACAAAAAGCTTTAGCTATTGCAAAAGCTGTTTATGCAGAGTTCGTTGGTCGTATCTACGATTAATTTTACATTTTTACATTTTTAAAAAAGTCTCTTACATACTCATATCCTGAGTATAGTGTAAGAGCAACGGCTATCCAAAGAATAATCTCTCCTCCATACCAACCCATTAGTAAAAATCCAATAGCAATCATCTGTACTACAGTTTTGACTTTACCCATCCATGATGCCGAAATTTCTAGACCTTCAGCTACAGCTGAAATACGAAGCCCTGTAATAAAAAGTTCACGAGTAATAATCAAAAAGATTGCCCAAGGCGAAGCAGTTCCTAGCATCATCAAGCCTAAAAAACCTGCCAAGGTCAGCATTTTATCGGCTAAAGGGTCAAGAATTTTACCCATAGTGGTTATTTGGTCAAATGTTCGAGCAATATATCCATCAAAAAAATCAGTTGCACTGGCTAATACAAAGATAAAGCCTGCTATATAGTTTATCCAAGAGGGGTGTATACCTTTAAATATCTCTGCATCTTGATTAACCAAGAAAAAAAACATAACAGGAGCTAAAAGAAGGCGAATAAAGGCAAGAATATTGGGGATGTTTACAATTTTGTTGTTTTGCATAAAAAAGATTATTCCTTATATATTTGGAATTTGTAGTTCCCACGTACAACGTGGGAACAAGATTTGCTGTAGATTATCTAAATGTAGTTCCACCATCAACCACAAGTGTTTGACCTGTAATCCATGAAGCTTCATCAGTACACAAGAAATAGACAGCACCTGCTAAATCTTCAGGGCTTCCCATTCGGCTTACGGCTGAACGTTTAATGGTTTCTGCTTTAACTTCTTCATAATTAGTAAAGGCTTTAAGTGCATCGGTATCAATTGGCCCACCAGAAACAGCATTTACTCTAATGCCCATTTCGCCAAGCTCTACAGCTGCGTAACGGCTCATTGCTTCTACTGCTGCCTTGTTTGTTCCGTGACCAGCATAGTTATCAATGTAGATTAGATTTCCAGTAGAACTTAAAGTAATAATCGCTCCACCACCAACTTTTTCCATACGTTTTGCAGCCTCTTGTGAGCCACTTACAAAAGCACCAACAGTTGCAGTATAGATATTGGTCAGACCTTTTTTAGGACGTAAACGCATAAATTTACCGTATCCTCCAACAACAGGACGACCATAAATCATTGCATTGGATATAAAGAAATCAACTCTATCAAAATCTTCATCAATTGCTAAAAAGAGTGGTTTAAATTCATCAAGCTCCAAAATATTTAGAGGATATGCACGAGCTTTAACTCCATAAGTTGCCTCTAAATTAGAAGCAATCTCATTAGCAATTTCTTGGTTTGAGTTATAAGTAAATGCAACATTTACTCCTTGACTAGCGAATTTCTCTGCTACTGCTTTACCAATTCCTTTTGTAGCACCTGTGATAACTACTGTTTTACCTCTGTTACTCGACATTTACGCTCCTACTATGTTGTAATTTTTCATAACTTCTTCAATCTTGTTCATGTTCTCTACCGATGGAGGAACAAGTGGTAATCGGTACTCTAATGTATCAATTAAACCAGCAATATACATCGCAGCTTTAATAGGAATAGGATTACTCTCACAAAACATTATTTTGTTAATGTTGTATAGTTTATCGTTTATCGCTTTGGATGCCTTGAAATCGCCTTTTAACGCAAGGTGTGCCAGTTCAGATTTCATGTCTGGTAACAAGTTTGAGGTTACAGAAGTGATTCCTTTTCCTCCATTGGCTAAAATAGGGTAATCAATGGCATCATCCCCTGAAAAAACGTATAAGTCTGGACGTTTTGATAAAAGTTCAACGGTACGCTCAATCGAACCTGTTGCCTCTTTGATTCCAAAGATATTAGGAACATCATCAAAGAGTCTACAAACTGTATCTGCTTGTATATCAACACCTGTTCTACCTGGAACGTTATAGAGCATAAATGGAAGTTCTACCGATTTTGCAATCGCTTTATAGTGTTGATAGAGACCCTCTTGGCTTGGTTTATTGTAGTATGGACTTACTGAAAAAATAGCATCAACACCAATTTTTTCAGCATGTTGTGCAATTTCTATCGCTTCATGTGTTGCATTAGAACCTGCACCTGCGAGTACTTTTGTCTTTGTACCTTTACACACTTCAACAGCAATTTCAATACAACGTTTATGTTCATCATGCGTGAGTGTTGCACTCTCTCCCGTTGTTCCTACAGGACAGACAGCATCAATACCATGTCTAATTTGACGCTCAATTAATTTTGCAAAAGTTGCTTCATCTAGTGTTCCATTTTTGAATGGGGTAATCAGTGCTGTTGTAGCACCTGAAATTAAGTTACTCATTTCCGTGTTCCTGTTTACTTTTTTCGTTTACTTTTCTTAGTATTACTGTTGTCGCCAACTCATCATTAAAATATTTATTGGCTATTTTAGTGACTAATTCAGGCGTAATTTTAGCCAAATTCTCTTCATATTTAAGTAAAGGTTCTAAATTTCCTCGTACCAAATAGCTTCCAAAAAGTGAGTTAACACTTGCCGAGTCTTCGAGTGAGTAGATAAAGTCTGCTTTTGCATTTATCTTAACTTTCTCTAGCTCCTCTTTGGTTACATCGCCTGATTTTATTTTTTCTATCTGTATATGAATCTCTTTTTCTAAATCTTCTATTTTTACATTAGGATTGGCTAGCCCCATAAATAGAAAGATTCCATCATCTGTTAACTCCATATTATATGCATAGATGCTATTTGCCATCTGTTTTTTATCAATAATCTCTTCATGTAAACGACTGCTTCTACCAGCACTTAAAATTTCTGAAATTGCAGAAAGAACTACTTGGTCTTCATGCTCATAGTTAGGAATAGGGTAGGCAATAGCAATGGTATCTACGGTATTGTTCTCTTTATTTGTAATCTCTTTTCGTATACTACCATCACGTTTTGGCTCAATAGGTTTTATTACAGGTACTGTATGTCTGTTTTTGATAGCTCCAAATTTCTCTTTGGCAATTTTAAAAACCTCTTTCTCATCAATATCGCCTGTAACGATTAAAATAGCGTTGTTTGGTTGGTAATATGTTGAGTGAAACTCTTTTATATCATCAATTGTCCATGTCTGAATATCATTCATAAACCCAATAGGAGTCCAGTGATAAGGGTGTGCAACATAATGCGTGTTAAAGAGTCTAAAGTATAAATATCCAATAGGAGGATTATCGGTACGACTACGACGCTCTTCTGCAACCACATCACGCTCTACTTGAAACTCTTCATCTTTTAAGTTCAAGTTCTCCATTAGTTCAGCAAAAAGCTCTACCGAAGTCTCTAAATTTTTAGAAGAGGATTTAATATAATAGTGCGTGTAGTCAAAAGAGGTAGAGGCATTATTAACCCCACCTTTTGATTTAACAATCTTATCAAACTCTCCTGCTTCAAGATTTTTAGTAGATTTAAAGTTTAAATGCTCCAACATATGAGCAATCCCACTTTTTCCCATAACTTCATTACGGCTTCCTACTTTATAAAAAATATCGGTTGTAATAACGTTAGAGTCATTTTTCATTGGAATAACAACGACTTCTAATCCGTTGTCAAGTGTTTTGGTGTAGTGATTGGGTAGCGAGTTTGCCATCAATAGTCCTAGTGTGGTTATAAATAGTGTGAGAGTTTTTTTTATCATAGTCTTTTCTATCCTCTACAGTTTTTGAAGATGGTATTTTAGCTGAAAAGTATTAAAGGCTTTGATAGGTAAACCAAACCAACTTCCCTACAACCTCTTCTTCGGTAAGAATCTTAACATATTGAATGCCATAGGTAGAAAAATGCTCTATAAGTTTCTTTTTGTATACAATTGAATCTTTGGGTAAAGTAGGTACTTAGCATTAGTTAGTGCCTTAAAAGTGTCTTTGAAAATTTTATAAAAAAGGTTTGAATGTCTATTTAAATCATGGGCTTTTACCCATAATTTAAATATGATTATTACGCTGTAGCGTCACTATAAACTTTTTGTGCTTTTTTCTGAACGTGGAAATTAAGACCAATCTCTTTTTCACTACATCCAAGTGCTAGTGCAACCATTTGTGGCATGTGAAGAACTGGTAATTCAATATCTCTGCCGATTACTTTACCAACACTATCTTGGTAAGTATCCATTTTCAAGTGACATAATGGACAAGGTGTAACCATAAGGTCAGCATCATTATCAATTGCATCTACCATTGCATTCCCTGCTAATACTTCAGATGTATGGTTTGCTTGAAGTTCCACATGGAAACCACAACACTTGTTTTTATGGTCGTAGTTTACAGGATTACCCTCTAAAGCTGAAATCAAATCATCTAGTGAAGTTGGAACATATGAGTTCTCATAGTTGTTACTACCTTCATGAAGCTCTGATGGTCTAATATTATGACATCCATAGAATGGAGCAATATTAAATTGGCTCAATGGAACTTCTACTTTGTTTTTGATATTTTCTAGACCATAATCATTAACCAATGTATATAAGAAGTGCTTGATTTCAGATGTACCTTTGTACTCTAAACCAACCTCTGCAAGTTTCTCATTAACACGTGCTTTTAATACAGGGTCTTTGTCCAAAGCATGTTTTGTCATAGCAGAGTTTAGTTGACATGTATTACAGATAGTAATCATGGTTAAACCAAGCTTCTCTGCATAACAGATATTTCTAGCATTTAAAACGTGTGCTAAAAACTCATCAAAATCTTGCAAGTGTGAAGCACCACAACAGGATGCCTCTTCTAAAATAGTAATTTCGATTCCTAACTTTTTAGCTACTGCAAGCGTAGATGAAAGTAGTTCTGGTGTAGATTGTTTTGCTGTACAACCTGTAAACAGTGCATATTTAAATTGACTCATCTTTTCTCCTTACAGCTTATTTGTCATTGAGATTTCAATTAATTTTTGAACCTCGTCTAAGTTTTTAATCTTTGGCATATTGTCGATAAATGGAATACCATCTTGCCAGTGAATTTTTCCTGCTTGCATCATTTTCATTGCAGTTGTTAGGTGTTTGTACATACCCAAGTAACCCTCTGAATAGACAACAATATCAGCTTCATCCAAGAAACCATGTTTTCTAATGCTTCGTACAAAACCTTCTGCGTGACGTGTTGCTACATTGCTTCTTGCCACTCCCTGCTCGAATTGCATATTATGAAGTTTTGTAATTTTTTCAATAGGATTAATCTCTTTTGGACACGCTTCAGCACACTCAAAACATTTTACACAATCCCAAACACCTTGACCTGCTTCTGCTGTAAGCTCAAGTCTCTCGGTACCTGCATTGTCTCGCGTATCAACAGTAAATCGGTACGCAGCAACAAAAGCAGCAGGACCAAAGAACGACTCGTTGGCTTCAAGAGCAGGACAAGAGTAGTGACAAGCACCACACTGAATACATAAGTCAGAATCTAAAAAATTATCAAACTCTGCCATGCTCTGTTTTGTCTCATGCTTTGGGTGTGACTCAACATCTGCAACAACATAAGGTTTAATAGCAGAGTGTTTCTCCCAAAAGTCTGATTTGTCGATAATCATATCTTTAACAGCTCTTTTTTTGCTCTGTGGCTCTAAAATAATCTCATTATTAAAGAGGTCAAGAAGCTCTATAGCATTTTGCTTACAAGCCAGTGTTGCTTTTCCATTTACTTTAATGGCACAAGCTCCACAGATACCATGACGACAAGAACGACGGTAAGAAAAACTTCCATCGTGTTCCCATTTAATTCTATTCATAAGGTCAAGAATTAACTCATCTTGTCCAACTTCCATCTCATAGCTTTTATAGTATGGAAGGTAGTCGGTTTCAGCATTAAATCTAAATGCTTTTATAGTTACTTTACGTGTATTACTCATTGTTTGACCTCTCCTTAGTATGTTCGTTCTTTAGGCTCAAATTTACCAAGCACCACTTCGCCCCATTCTGTTGTGATGTTGTAATCTTTGTCCATGTATGCGTAGGTATGTTTCAAGAAATTTACATCATCTCTAGTTGGGAAATCTTCACGGAAATGACCACCACGGCTCTCTTCACGGTTCAATGCACCCACAACAATAAATTTAGAGAACTCTAACATATGCCCAAGCTCTGTAGCCTCTTGAAGCTCGGTGTTAAATGTTTTAGATTTATCATCAATTCTGATATGTTTAAATCGACCTAAAAGCTCATCAATAAGGGCAATTTGCTCTTCTAAAGACTCTTTTGTTCTAAATACACCAGCATTTTTGGTCATACCAATTTGAAGTGTCTCTCGAAGGTTGGCAACACTCTCTTTACCATTTGATGTTTTAAGGGTTTTTATCTCTTCTAACATTGTATCTGCATCAGATAGTTTAGCAGGACGAAGCTCTATACCCTCATTAAGTTGTTTAACCATATTTTCCCCTGCATGACGACCAAACAGAAGAGCCTCTAGCACTGAGTTAGCACCCAATCTGTTTGCACCATGAACCGATACACATGAACACTCTCCAGCTGCATAGAATCCTTCTACCATTTCAGTAGGAGATTTACGAACTTGACAGTTAATATTGGTTGGAATACCACCCATAGAGTAGTGTGCTGTTGCAGAAATATGAATAGGTTCTTTTAGCATATCTTGACCTTGAAATGCAATTGCCAACTCTCTTAGTTCTGGAAGTTTTGTCAAGATAATACTTGGGTCAAGGTGTGTTAAATCAATATTTACCGATTGACCATCTTTACCAACACCTTTACCTTGACGTACCTCTTCCATAATTGCTCTGGAAACAACATCTCTTGATGCAAGTTCC
>CAYPCV010000152.1:0-4238 GCA_964409295.1 uncultured Sulfurovum sp. | reverse complement strand
AGTGTCAAAAAAATGACTCTTAGATTATTTTTACTAATCCTCAAACCAACTATCTTCATCATCCATATCACAATCTAAATTTTCAGAACAATAAAGACTCTCTAACTGATTTCCATCTTTATCAAAACGTTCATACTCTTGAAATTTTTTTCCTTTAAAGAGTCCATCAAAATATAAAAATCCACCCATAGAAGAGAACTCTCCTTCTGAATCAAAATACTCCTCTTCTCCTAAATGATTTATGCTCTCACTAGAAGAAGATATTAAATTTGTTTTATTAACATCTCTCAACTTTAAAAGCTCAAAATGAAATTTATCACGAAGCATATCAACCTTATCAAAGTAACTATCATCTACAATCATAAGTTGTTGAGCATTCTCTTCTTCTAAATAGTCAATTGTAATATTACTCTGAAAAATAATACTCTCTTCTTTGTACGAGGCTAAAATATGTTTTTTATCTTTTGACCATCTAACTGTTGTACTAGAATTAGTATCTTTACTCTCGAAAGTTGTATCCATCGTCAAACTATACTGATAGTCAGCACTATTAGTATGCTTAATAAATTCAATCTCTCCAAAAGCCAACTCATCATCAATATCATAAGGTGCTTTTTCCTGACTTAAAAGAGTATAACTTTCTGAAATATTTTTATTAAAGATAAATGTTAAATCATATTCTGAAATTCTACAAATATTATCAATAGTGACATCTCTACATTGTTTATCAATTTCACTAATCACTTCATTTATAAACAGTAGGTTAATTTCAGCATCAATTCGTAAACTTTCTAAATAAGCTACATCTTCTTTCAACTCTTTATAGGCAAGGCTTTTCTCTTTATTGGTCTCTGTTTTCAATGCTTTAGGCATCTCGATAGAGACTTTTTGAGGTACAGATACTGGCTCTTTCTCTTTTGCCATTGTTCCACACCCCCATATTATAAATAGTAATAATGAGATAGTTATTAACTTGAAAATATCTTTAGGCATCACTTTCCTTTTATTCTTTATATTATAATAGTACAATTGTAATAACCCTATAATAAAAAAGTGATTTTAAAATGTCCCTATCTTTAAAGCAAGCTAAATATACCCTCTTATATGTAGAAGATGAAGCACCCATTCGAATGGTTACAAAGATGTTTTTAGAACCCTATTTTAAACATATTTTTGAAGCACAAGATGGCGAAGAGGCATTTCAGATTTATCAAGAAGAGCAACCCGATGTTATTATTACTGATATAGAGATGCCCAAGATAAACGGCTTAGATTTATGTAGAAAAATAAGAATAAAAGACAAAGATACACCCATTCTTATTACAACAGCCTATACTTCTGTAGAGTATCTTTTAGAAGCTGTTAGCCTAAAACTTATTAAATATCTAGGCAAACCTTTAAAAGAAGAGGAACTATTAGAATCACTAGAGAACTGTTTTGAACAATTATCATTAAACTCTCCTTCTGTTGTTCAACTCACTAAAAACTTAACCTATGACCGTTTTAACCACTCACTTTTTAATGAAAAAAAGGTTATTCCTCTATCACTGTTTCAAGCCCAACTCTTAGATATTTTAATCAAAAATAAAAATCGTATTGTCTCCTATGTAGAACTTGAAAATGAGATTTGGCACGACAAAGTAATGACCGTAGACAGTCTTCGTGCATTGGTACTCAAAACTAGAAAACTCGTAGGAAAAGAGGTTATAGAAAACATCTCAAAAACAGGCTACAGAATCAATCTTTATGAATAAACTACTCAAAATAAAAGTTTTATTTATGCTGACTTTTGGCTTGATGATGATTCTATTTTTTCAAAAAGAACATTTTATAAGCCATACAGGAACTATGCATACATTTAATAATATTGCTCTAATCACTGCTACTATGGCAATGGGGGTTATTATCTCAGCAAGTATTTATAATCTAGCTTTCTATGTCTATATTCGTAATCGGCAATATTTATATTATGGTTTAGCACAACTCTCTACACTCTTTTTTCTTATTAATCTAGACAGTATCTACATCTCTCCCTTTGATGAGATATTTGGTCTACACAGCCCACGTCTCTTTTACTTAACACGTGCTTCTGTTCTACTCTTTTCGTTACTTTTCATCAAAGAGTTTCTTAAAATTTATCAAGTAGAACACCTAAATAAACTTATCAGAGTAATTGTCTATCTAACCTTAGCCGATATACTATTTACCATTATCTTCTCTTATGCTATTTTGACCAATTTTATTCCTATTTTTATGCCAATATGGTTGGTTCTAAGTGAAGCAAGCCGTGCTATAAAAGAGAAAGATATGCCTTTCTACTTTTTACTTACAGGGTGGTATATCTCTATCTTTATAGCAGTAATTGAACATTTAGGACTCATTGCTCTTATTGGTATACCTTTTCCTTTTCTACATATTACCTTTGCTATCGAATCTATCTTTCTCTCTCTTGCAATCTCGTATAAGTTTAAACTCCTTGACGAGAAACAGAAAATGCAACAATCTCTTCTTCTTCAACAGTCACGTTTAGCAAGCATGGGCGAGATGATTTCAATTATTGCTCATCAATGGAAACAACCTCTTAACTTTCTATCTATGGTCAATATGAACCTAAGACGAATGCACAAAGAGGATAAAAATAGTAGCATGCTTATTGTCGAGGCTAACAAACAGATAGAATATATGTCCAATACTATTGACAGCTTTAGAGATTTCTATAACCCCTCAAAACAGAAAGAGCATTTTAGTACAGAAGAGGCATTAAATCATGTGTTAACGATTGTCTCATCAGCACTAAGCTCGGCTAAAATTACTATAAAAACAACTATTACTCAAGACTTTAAACTATATGGTAATCGAAATGAATTTGAGCAGGTATTGTTAAACCTCATCAACAATGCTAAAGATGCATTAATAGAACGTAAAATAGAAAATCCTAAAATAGATATTACAATAGATAAGCAACAACTTACTATCAAAGACAATGCAAAAGGAATTAAAAAAGAATATCTAAATAAAATCTTCGACCCCTACTTCTCAACCAAAAAGAACAGTGATGGAATTGGACTATATATATCTAAGATGATTATAGAACAAGAGCTAAATGGAACACTTAACGTTAAAATCAACCAAAAAGGAACAGCTTTTATTATAAATTGTAATTAATTTGAAAAAATTATCAATTAGACATGTTTTAGACATTTTTTTACTTTATACTCTACTTAACAAAGAAAAAAAGGATTCAAAATGGCAAATAAATTAACAAAATTAAGCATCGTCGCATCAGCATTTTTAACACTTACTTCAACTTCTGCATTTGCAGGAGAGAATCTCATCCAAAACGGAAGTTTTGAAGATTATACAATTAATTCAGACCACGGAAGATGGAAAGAGGTTACTTTTAATAATTGGAGAGGTGCAGGGGAAGCTTGGAACAGTAAAATAGGAAAACCTGCTACAAAAGGAGAGCATAAGATAGAGCTTGATGTAGGAAGAGAACTTAATGAACTAAGTCAGATTGTCTCTACAGTAGAGGGGAGAAAGTACAAACTCTCTATTGATGCCTATGCAAGAAGATGGGGAACTTCTGATTTTCAAGTATTGGTTAATGATGAAGTGGTAGCAACTTTTACACCAAATAGCAAATGGTCAGAGTACAATGTCTATTTCAAAGGAACAGGTGCAGAGCAGGTTATTGCACTTAAAGAGTTAGATAATCAAAATAATGGTTTAGGAACAATCATTGATAACATTCGTCTTGAAGAGAGCCAAGAGATGATAATAAATGGAAGTTTTGAAGCCTTTAGTGTAAACAGAGACCACGGAAGATGGAAAGAGGTTACCTTTGATGGTTGGAAAGGTGCAGGAGAAGTTTGGGATAGCCGTCTTGGAAAGGCTTCGACCAATGGAGCTAGAAAAATAGAGCTTGATGTGGGACGAGAGGTAAATACTTTATCTCAAACAGTAACTACCGAAAACAGAGTAGAGTATGCCCTTACTTTAGATGCTTATGCCCGTACAGCCAACTCTTCAGATTTTGAGATTTGGATTGATGATAAAAAATTAGAAAGTGTAAGCCCAAGTAGTGAGTGGAAAAACTATAGCTTTACATTCTTTGGAAATGGAAATGCACAAAAGATTCAGATTAAAGAGATTGAAGCTCAAAGTAATGGTTTGGGTACAATCATTGACAATATAAGCCTTGTCCCAACAGGTAAATTTGATAATCGTCCACCTGC
>CAYPCV010000151.1:0-4675 GCA_964409295.1 uncultured Sulfurovum sp. | reverse complement strand
TAAAAAGCCCACACATAGAGATTTAAAAAATATTGATGTTTTACTGTTCGATATTCAAGATGTTGGGGTGCGTTTTTATACCTATCTCTCTACGCTTCATTATATTATGGAGTCGGCGACCGAATCTAATATTCCTGTAATTGTGCTTGACAGACCCAATCCAAATGGTGGGCGAATTGATGGAGAGGTTTTAAACCTAAAGTATAAATCGTTTGTAGGGATGCATCCTGTACCTATTTTGTACGGTATGACCATTGGC
This sequence comes from uncultured Sulfurovum sp., assembly GCA_964409295.1. GTDB lineage: Bacteria > Campylobacterota > Campylobacteria > Campylobacterales > Sulfurovaceae > UBA1140. Next base: position 4,416 of record CAYPCV010000151.1, on the reverse strand, counting down.
GAGTATGCGTTGATGATTAATGGCGAAGGGTGGTTAAAAGGGCATAAAAAAGCCAAGTTACAAGTGGTTAATTTGGGTAATTATACTCATGAGACCTCTTACTCTTTGCCTATTAAGCCTTCTCCTAATTTGCCTAATGATTTATCTATTTATCTCTATCCTTCATTGGCATTTTTTGAGGGAACACCTTTGTCGGCAGGGCGTGGAACAAACATGCAGTTTCAGGTTTATGGAAGTCCTTATTATCGCAAAACAGCATTTACTTTTAACCCTGTCTCAAGAGAGGGTGCAAAATATCCGAAGTATCAAAATAAAAAGTGTTATGGAGTTGATTTACGAGGGGAGTTTATAACGACTACCGAGGGAATTAATCTATCTTATATTTTAGATGCTTATAAAAACTATCGTTTTAAAAAGAAATTTTTCTTGAAAAATAGATTTATAGACAAGTTGGCAGGCTCTTCACGCTTACGTCAACAAATTCAAGCAGGTAAATCGGCTAAAAAGATTAAACAGAGTTGGCAAAAAGGGTTAACTAAATTTAAAGCCGTGCGTCAAAAATATCTAATTTATCCATAAATAAGGGGAGTGAATGAGTGTTAAAACAGTATTAAACTGGTTTATTGGGGGACTGTTTTTAGTTTTTCTGATTGCTATTTATAATGGTCGTGTTATCAATACAACGGTATTTATACAAGAGGGACATGTTGGACGGTTAACAGGAAATATAGGTTCAGTGCATAAGGGCATAAAAGAGGCTGATTGGAATCATTTGGTAGGTCAAGAGGTTGAGCGAATCTTAAAAAAAGAGGGGATTGATGTAGCTACTTCAGGGGCTAGAATACCCATTGCCAATGCAACAATAGCCGTGGCTTTACATTTTGATGGTTCAGAGAAACCTTGTAGTACGGGTGCATCAATTGGTCATAATGGTTCGTATGCCTCTAAGTCTATGGCAAGACGTTGGAAAAAAGAGTACAGTGATTTTTTTCCATTCTCTTGGCATAGAGATAATTTTACGGAAGATTTAAAAAACTACTATGGCTTTAGTCGAATCAATACGACTAAAGGTTTTTTGGTTTTAGAACTGGGCGAAATAACCTGTGATAAACAGATGGATTGGTTGAAACCCAAGCTTAAACAAGTGGCTTCTAAAATAGCCTATTTTATAATAAAGGAATTAAAACGATGAGAAAAATATTATTATCTTTAGCAACACTTTTTCTACTCTCTTCAGCAGATGAGATTAAGATTATAGATAAACCTATAGACTTTGGTCAAGAGCGTATTGATATGACCAAAGAGTACATTAAAACGCATTATGGATTTGAGGTTGAGAACATAGAGATAGAGCCAAAAATTATTGTGCTTCACTGGACAGCTGATATGAGTTTTAGAAAAAGCTTTAATCGTTTAAAGCCTCAAAAACTCTTTTCGGATAGAAAAGATATTGTAAAAGCTTCAGCACTAAATGTTTCAGCTCACTTTTTGATTAAAAGAGATGGAACGATTTATCGATTGATGCCTGAAAATTGGATGGCTCGTCATGTAATTGGTTTGAACTATACCACTATAGGTGTTGAAAATGTAGGTGGTAAAGGGAATAAAAAAGATGATTTAACGAAAGCACAGCTTAAATCAAATATTGCCTTGGTTCGTTATTTGGCAAAAAAATATCCAAGTATTAACACGATGATAGGACATCACGAATATCGTGAAATGGAAAATAGTGAATATTGGCTAGAGATGGACAGTGGTTATCGTACAGAGAAATCAGACCCAGGCGATGTATTTATGAGTAAAGTTCGTAAGGCTGTGGTTGATTTAAATTTAAGTCAACCAATAAAATAAGCCTATCTGAATTTAACCTTTTATAAAAAAATTAAGGATTATAGCAAAAAAGCTTACTAAGGGAAGAGTTTCTCTTTATATAATGAGTTATAGGAATCTTTTTCATTTTCTAAAGCATCTTTCAAAGAGGGTGTTACACTTCTACTTCTACCCCAAAGGATAGTTCGTTGCTCATCAAGACTCTCTACGGTTAAACGTAATAAGTTTCCTTTTTTAGTTAGCGTAATATTGTCTCTTAATATGGTATTTGTTGTTGGGTAGTCGATGACTTTTTGGTAAAATTTACCATCTTTGTAGGTAAATCCACCAAAGTATCTATTGACTAATGAATTTTTGAGTTCGGTTACATAGTAGAATCCAAATTCTGTTTCAGAGAGCTGTTCAATAACAATGGTTGATGCTTTGATTTTTTCTTTTTTTAGCATGCCTTTGACACCGTAACTGTAAGAACCTTCGATGAGGTTATATATTCCAAAAATATCAGGAACTTCTGAGTTATTCTCTCTCTCTTCTGTAATAAAACTAGTTTTACTTTTTGAAGCGTTATTATCAAATAAAAGAGGTATTTTAGGTATAAACTCAGAGATAAATTCTTGTTTGCAGGCTGTAAAGAAAAAGAGCATAAGAATAGAGAATGGTATAGGTAACTTGATAGACATGATTTTCCTTTTTAATAGTCTACTCTATTATAAGTATAATAATCTTCTATTTACGTTAGTAAAATATAAAATTTATAAATTATTTTAATTTTTTATAAAAGTAAAACGAAAAATATTTTTATTTAAATTGACATAAATATAAAAAATCTTGAAAAGATAGAAAATATTTTTTTTTGTTGTAGAAATAAATAACTCTCCTATTTATACTTAATGCTATAATAACGATTGAAGAATTAAACAAGAAAAGGAAAAATATGAAGAAATTTTTAAAAGATATGTATGGGGTAGGAATAATATTTTTTTACTATATGAAGTGGCTTATTGTTATTGGAGTAGCTCTGCTCTATTTTGGATTGGATTATAAATTTAATATGATTATGGCAATACTTTGGTTGTTCTCTTTGGCATTAATTATTAAAGATTTTATCTATTTAGTTGTTCTGAAAAAGAAGTATTAGTTTCTAGTACTTCTTTTGATTTTTTAAAAATATTCTTAATAAAAAAAAATTAAAAACCATGAAAATATTACTCTCTAAACCACACTTAACAAGAATTAATTTTAAAAAAACAGTAAAAATACTGTAAACAACAGTTACTAATAGTAGCATCTTGTATTTTGTAATTAATTTAAAAATTCAAATAAATTTTATGTAAACCCTACTATAATATTTAAGTATTTAATGATACTTAAATAAAAAGTTTAGTGTATAGAGTTAATTCTATACACTTTTAATTCACATTCTAACTTTAGGAGTAGAGATGAAATTTGTTAAACATATAGTATTACTTTTGTCATTAATTGTAGTTGCCAATGCAGGTAAGGTTACATGGGGGGCTGATGGAAAGCCACACATTGAAATGTCAGGAGGAGCTGTAAAAGGTTGTAACAATGGTGGAATTAACGCTATTGCTCAAGATAGTAACAGCAGTAAAAAGTGTGATTAAAATGTCTGTTACTTTTCTCTCTAAAATAGATGGCTAATGTAAAAATTAGCCATGGATTATTGTTATCCATGCTCTTATTTATTAATAGAATTTGACTCTATTCAGTAGATAATATCTTCACTTTGTATTCTTCTAAAACTTTTTTTTCTCTCTACATATAATCTAACTAGCAAAAGAGAAGCACCTATGATTTGAAGTTGATGATAAACTTTAAAATTAACTTCTCATTGAGGTACATTAGTTATAATAATTTAAATCTAAAAAATGGAGATACAAAATGAATATTTTTGATGAAGAAGATGACCAGTTTGTAGGAACACCAAAAAGTAACTACTTTTCAATTGCTAAAACAGCCAATCAGAACATTGTAGAGATGGAGATAGACAAAATGTTTAGACGTTTTGCAGTAGCTGAAAAGATGCTTGAAGAGAAAGGTCTTGAAGAGGAGCATGAGCAACTTATGCGTGCGATGGTTATTGACAAAGAGCTAGATGACAGAACAAACTCACTCTATATTGAGCTTGTAGGAAACATTGTTACTCAGTGTGAGTAACAACTTATTTAGAGGGTAATTTTTTACCCTCCCCAACCGTGCATCTTCTTAGAGATAACTATCTCATACTCTTTAAATAAATCAATGGTATTGGTAGCAACATAATAGTTCTCTTCTAGTATCTGTCTCCAACTATCTAAAACTTTCAGATTATCTTTTTCTAAAAACAGAATAATATTTCCAGCATTTTTAATATGTCCATGCACTGTTTTTGCAAACTGCTCTTGTAGTTCCAAAGGTATATCTGCTGTTACAAATATATAATCATACATTTTTGCTTTAGAGACATAAGCTCTCTGCTCAAATTTCATTTTTTTTACACTACATAAGTCAGCATCACGGTATCTGTTTAGAGACTCTTCATAAAAATCTTCATCAATAATATTTAGAAGTAACTCATACTCTTGT